>CAVEUW010000010.1:0-45598 GCA_963619015.1 Senegalimassilia sp.
GCTCAAACGGCGTTGTGGTGGAAGGTGTCGAAGGCGCACTGGTGCGCCTGTCGCGCTGCTGTAACCCGGTACCGGGCGACGAAATTATCGGCTTTGTTACCCGCGGCCGTGGCGTGTCGGTGCATCGTCGCGACTGTCCGAATGCGGGGTCTTTGATGTCGCAACCCGAACGTATCATGAAGGTGCATTGGGAAAGTGACCTGCCGAAGAACACTTCATTTAAGGTTGAGGTGTATATCGAGGCGCTTGATCGCCTGAAGCTACTTTCCGACGTGGTTATGGTGCTTGCAGATATGGGCGCGAATGTGCTTTCGTGTAATACGGTTTCACATCGCGACGGCATGGTTGAAATGCGCTTTTTGTTCCAGGTGGGCGATATTGCGCATATCGATGGCATTTTGGGTAGGCTGAAGGCTTTAGACGGCGTGTTTGATGCGCGCCGCATGGTGCCGAAGGTTGGCGGCAAGGGTGCCGCTGGTGGTGCGGCCGGCAAGGGTGCCGCTGGTAGCAAGGGCGCTAGCGCGGCAGGCCCAGGCACTGGCGGCTCGACTGGCGTAGCTGGCGGCGTGGCAAGCGGCGCTTCTACTGGTAGCACCGCTGCAACCACACCCGCGGCAAACAGCAAGAATTAATAACGAAAGGGCAGGTCATGGCATACAAGGTTAAGGGCACATGTGTCGATGTATCGTTTCTGGTCATGGGGCCTATCGAAAACAACGTATATATCATTTCTGACGGCAAGGCGACCATCGTGGTTGACCCAACCGAGCGCGCCGATGCCATTGTGAAGGCGCTTGGTGGGCGTAAGCTTGACGCCATTGTGCTCACGCACCGCCATTCCGACCACGTAGGTGCCGCAGCTGACTTGCGCGCCAAAACAGGTGCAACAGTTATCGCTAGTGATGCCGACGCCGACATTATCAGTGGCGCGGCTCCGATTCCGCGTGGTGATTCGAAGTTTTCGCCGTGCGAGGTAGACAAACGAGTGCGCGATGGCGAAATGGTAAAAATTGGCAGCATGAACTGGAAGGTCATCACAACGCCTGGGCACACCGAGGGCAGCATGTGCTTGCTGCTTGATGCCGCTTCCACCGACCATCCTGAGGCAAAGTCTGTACTTATCGCAGGTGACACGCTGTTTTGCGGGTCTATTGGGCGCACCGATTTCCCCGGCGGATCCATGGCAGCCATGCGCAAATCGCTTCGCCGCCTAGCTCAACTTCCGGGTGACGCGGTTGTTCTGCCGGGTCACGGTGACCTGACAACCATTGCCGCAGAGCAAAACCGCGTCTTTATGTTCTACTGCTAGGCTTAGACGCGCAAAAGCACCTGTTCGGTGTTAAGTTGTTCGCGTCACGCGAGGGTCTTTATGTTCTACTGCTAGGCTTAGACGCGCAAAAGCACCTGCGCCGCGCTTGTCTCAGTATTGTCTTTTGGCTGCTTGAAGGTACTTTCCGCTTCCTATTTTCGTTTTCCAAACAAGAATCGGGTCTGATCACATGAGTGGTTCAGACCCGATTTCGTTATGTTGAAAATATTCTAACCGACAGTTTTTGCAGTTGAACAGGACGTCGGTATTAGCTGCTTACTAGTTTGCCGCCGCACTTTACGAGAATGCGATAAACGATGCGAGGAATGCAAGCGTGACCACCCACATGAGCGGTTTAATGTCGCGCCAGTGGCCCTGCGTTACCTTCACCAGCACATAGGCGATAAAACCGAAGCCGATGCCGTTGGTGATGGAGTAGGTGAATGGGATGCCCATGATGGTGATGAACGCCGGAATGGCAGCTTCAAGGCTCGTCCAATCAATGTTGGAGATGTCGGTCATCATCAGATAGCCAACAACTACCAGCGCGCCGCAGGTAGCCGAGCTTGAAACCATGCCGATGACCGGCGCTAAGAATGCGCAGATAAAGAATGCGACAGCAGTAATCACGTTTGCGAGGCCCGTGCGCGCGCCAGCCGCGGCACCTGAAGTCGATTCCACAAAGGTTGTAATAGAGCTTGCGCCAACAAAGCCGCCGATAGCAGCAGCTGCCGAGTCGACAAGCAGAATTTCGCGCGTGTTCTCTACTTCGCCATCTTCGTCAACGAAATCGCCCTGCTGCGCGACCGCCATCATGGTACCCATGGTGTCGAAGAAGTCGCTCATCAGCATACTGAATACGAACATCAGCAGGATAGGCTGCAGGAACACTTGCACAATTGCCATGCCGCTGCCGTCTGAAAGCTGCTGGAATGGGGCGGCGAAGGCGCTGAAATCGGGAACAAAGCTAAATTCGGTGGGTAGCGTGGTAACGCCGAGCGGAATGCCAACGATAGTAGCCGCCACAATAGAGATAATCAGGCCGCCCTTGATCCCGCGTACCGTCAGGATGATGGCAAGCGCAATGGATACAATAGAAACAATGGCCGCAGGTTGCGTTAAGCTTCCCATGGTAATAAACGATGATGCATCGGCTGCTAAAATGCCACCGCCCTTAAGTCCAATAAAGGCAATGAACAGGCCAATGCCAATGCCGATTGCCTGTCGCAACGCAACAGGGATAGCGTTCATGACCGCTTCGCGCAGGCCGCACAGCACCAGCAGCAGAATAATGACGCCTTCAATCAAGATGATAGCCATAGCGATGCGCCAGTCGATGCCCATTGATCCGCAGAGCGTGTAGGCAACAATAGCGTTAATGCCCATGCCAGAAGCAAGCGCAATGGGGCGGTTAGCAATAAGGCCCATTGCAAGCGTCATCACAGCTGCGCCGAAGCAGGTTGCCGTAAGTGCAGCGTTAAAGGGCATGCCGGCAGCTTGCAACATGGTTGGGTTGACGGCCACAATATAGGCCATGGTTAGAAACGTGGTTAGACCAGCTAAAACCTCTGTGCCGATAGAACTTCCGCGTTCGCCAACCTTGAAGAACCGCTCGATTACTGCTTGCATGCTACCCCTTTTCGTCCTTGTGTTATTTGATGACGTGCTGCTAGTTACGTCCTGCTAGTTACGTGCTATTTGCCGATGTGCTGCTCTTTAGACGTTTTTCAGCATGATGGTGCTCATGATGTTTGCTGCATGCTCGCATGCATCGCAGCACGCCTCCATGCGGTCGAACAGGTTCGCCCACACGTACACGCGCATCGGGTTGTCACAGTCGTTGGTATGCAGGCTGCGGATGCTCTTCATGTATTGGACGTCAGCTTCTTCCTCAAGGTCATGCACCTTAATGATGAGGTTTTTAAAGCTCTTGGACTTCTTGAAATTGCGGAAGTCGTGCATGGCTTCGTCAAGCGCTTTGCATGCGCTTTTGATTTTCTTCGCGAACAGCGTTGCGTCGTCGTGCATAAAGTGAATGTCATACATGTAGAAGTGCTGCATGACGTCTTCGATGTTGTCAAGAATGTCGTCTAAAGCCTGTGAAAGCTCGACGATGTCTTCGCGATCGATTGGCGTAATGAAGTCGCTGGCGATTGCCTTGTAGAGGTCGTGGTTGATGGTGTCGCCTTCGTGCTCAAGTTTATGAGCTTGTTCGAGGCTGTCTGATAGCGCAGATGCTTCGGTGAATTGCTCGATGGTGTCAACCAGAAGTTCTGCCTCTGCAACGGCAAGTTTCGAGTGCTTCTCGAATGCGTCAAAATAGTCGAACTTGTGCTTCTTGCCCACGTGGGTCTCCTAACACGAAAAGTACAACGCTTTCTTTTGCGCACAAAAGCGCGCAGCTCTTAAATTTTACCGCAACTTTGTAAGCCTTGCGGTGGGATAAAACAAGGTTGCCGGGCTGTTTTATAGAAAGCTATTGAGTTTTAAAAAACGAGTGCACGGTTTTGAGAAAGGGTGGTCTGTGTGGCGCGCAGAGGGGGTGCCATGTGCACAGAGGGAGCGTTGCTTTTGACTAGCTTTCGGATTCGGGCGTCGGTGGGGTTTGCGGTTGTGGTGTGTGCTGCTCTTGGGCTGCGGAATTGTTGGGATTCACATCTGCTTGTGTGGCTGCCGGCGAGTTGACGTTTGCCGACGAGTTGGCGGCTGTGCTTGTGTGGCCGGCGGCTGACGTTGTGTGGCTAGCAGCCGCTGTTTGTTGCCCGGCGGCTTTACTTGCTTTGTTCGCAGCCTGCTTCGACGCTTTTGTGTTGTAACGTACCGAGGTGCGCTTTGTGGTGCCGTTTTCGGTCCTGCCACGAAGTGGGGTTACGCGTCGGGCGACCGACTTCACTGGCTCAATGACTGAGTCAGAGTAGTCGCGCGGAGGCTTTGTTCGCCAACCAAAGAATATGGCGGCGTAGCGAACCGCAAGTACGACAAAAACGCTGATGATGCCTGCATAAGCATCAATCATGTGGCTTTGTTTAATCAGGTAGTATGCGATGCAGCCAATAAGCGCTGCGGTCACATAAAGCGTGCCTGCTTTGAAGGCTTCGCATTCGCGGTTCATGCAGATGTCGCGCATAATGCCACCGCCGTTCGCGGTCATGGTACCTAAGATGACAGCCGGCACAAGGTCAAGTCCGGCTGACATTGCCTTGCCGGTACCGATGACTGCCCACAGAGCAACCGACACATTGTCAAGCAGGTCAATTGCCGGGTCAAAGTAGGTAACCAGCTTGCCGAAGTAGAACACCACGATGCCAGCAATGATGCAAGCAATAATCAAATTCGGGTTCTGAAATGCGTAAATGCCATAATTTTGCAGCAGTACATCACGCAACATGCCGCCAGCAAGGCCTACCACAATAGCAATACAGCACACGCCGAACAGGTCGTAGCGGGCGCGCATCGCACTCATGGCACCAAAAATGGCACCCGACACGGTTGCGGCAAGTTCAAGCCAGAATGGGATATTGAGCGCGACTTCGAGCATGCGTGTTGCTTATGCGGAAGTTGCGGATGTGGGGGACACAGGAGCTGCGGAAGCCGCAGGAGCCTCAGAGGACGCAGCAGATGCGGCGCTGGCGGGGGCCACGGACGTCACCGCGGTTGCTGCGGATACAGAATCAGTTGCAGCACCGTCGCCTGAGTCATCCGAGTCATTTTCTAACGGGCGCCCAGAAAAGTTCAGATCAGACGTCAGTTTGTGTGCGGCAGCTAGGTTGAAATCTTCTGCATCAAATGCTGCAATGGCCTTGCTGGCCTTTTCCTGTGCCTGGTTAAACAAATCCCAGAAGTCGGTTGTGCGTACGTCGCCAGTAAATGGGTTTGTCCACGATTTGTGGTCGGCGTTGTCAAAGACGCTTGTGGTAATTTCCACATTGCGATGACTCATTGACTGGTAGAACGAATGCGAGCGCACCAAACGTTCGATATTTCCAATAGCTTCGCGCTTTGAACCTGACGGGCTGTAAAACACGCGCTGTGTAAAGCGGAATGAGCCTGTGGCCTGCGCAAACAAGCCTTCTGGTACAATTTCGCCAAACACATTAAGTGCCATATAGACGTACATTTTCGAAATAATATCAAGGACAGTGTTGCTGGCATGCAGAATCTCGCGTGCAGGGTTGAAGGTTGCGATAGTTTCGCCACGCTTAGTGAACAGCACTAGTTCGTCGAACTCGCTTTCAATGACGCCATGAACTTCGTTGCCATCGTCGCGCGTGAGCCCCGGTTCGCCTGCGTCACACAGCTCGTACTGCTGACAATACACAAACGGATGCATAGTTGAGTCAAGCGCGTAGTGACACAAAAAGCCCAGCGCATAAGCACGCCCGATGGCTTTTTCGTCTTCAGTCAGCACACCAAACGACTCTTTTAGAGCCACCAAAAGTTCAGGTGTTTTCTTCGCGTGCATGGCAGAACCGAGCTTGCGATAGCTTGCAATCGCGGGGTTAACTGCCGCGTAAAACAGCGGGTCAGGGCCTTGATTGCCGAGCAAAAACGCGTCAGCTTCGTCGCGAGAGCCACCGATGGTTTGAAATAGACTGTCGTAGACATCGCGTCCGAAGAAATCATGAGTGATGATTGCCGGCATAATTGCGCCCCGTTTCTGTTGGTAAAAGATTTTACGTTTTGCGATTATAACCATCATTTACAATGGTTGGAACAGCGCGCATTGGCGCGCGACTGCAAGAGCACAAATTCGTCCGAAAGGGGCGCTATCCATGGCTTTTGGCCTCGGTGGTCTATCGAAGCGCGAGCGCAGCTGGGTTCTGTATGACGTGGGTAATTCCGCTTTCGTGTTGCTTATTTCTACACTTATTCCTATTTACTTTTCGGCGATTGCTGACCCGGGCTCGTCTGTTGTTGTGGCCTGGGGTTATGCAACCACGGTGTCGTCATTGGTACTGGCGCTACTCATGCCATTTTTGGGTAGTTTGGGCGATTTAAAGGGCAACAAGAAGAAATTTTTGATGGGCACTATTGGCACAGGTGCGGTGACGCTGGCTATTTTGGGCGTGCCGGGCGATGCCATGGTTTTTTTGGTGCTGTATGTTATTGCTTCGGTCATGCTGAACGCGTCGATGGTGTTTTACGATGCGTTTTTGGTAGATGCTGCTGACCACGACCGCCTTGATGAGGTTTCTAGTCAAGGCTACGCTTGGGGCTACATTGGTTCTTGCGTGCCGTTTTTGATTTGCTTGGCGCTGGTGTTGTGTGGGAGCTCTATCGGCATTGATCAGCTGACAGGCATTCGCATTTCGTTTGTAATTACTGCTGTATGGTGGGTGGCCTTTTCTATTCCCATCTGCCGAAACGTACATCAGACCCACTATAAGCCGCGCGAGCCGCACCTGTTCCAGCGCACGCTTGTCGGCCTTTGGCATACCTGCAAGAAAATTTGGCGTGACAAGCGTTTGCGCATGTTTATGCTGGCGTTTTTCTTCTACATCGACGGCGTGCACACCATTATTACTATGTCGACCAGCTACGGCACCGACTTAGGTATCAGCTCGACTATGCTTGTGCTTGCGTTGTTGGTAACTCAGTTTGTGGCGTTCCCGTCGGCGATTGCGTACGGGCGCCTGGCCAGCCGTTTTGGCACTCGTCGCATGTTGCTTGTGGCTGTATTCGCGTATTTCTGCATTACGCTGTTCGCGGCGTTTCTCCTGCGCACGGCGGCCGAATTCTGGGTGCTTGCTGTATGTGTTGGCCTGTTTCAGGGAGGCATTCAGGCGCTTTCGCGCAGTGAGTTTGGCAAGCTTATTCCCAAAGAGCATGCCAACGAGTATTTTGGCTTCTTCGATATTTTCGGCAAGTATGCAGCCATTATGGGCACCTTGCTGGTAAGTCTGTTTACGCAGGTTACTGGGTCAAGCAGTATTGGCGTGCTTAGCTTGGTGGTGCTGTTTGTCGTAGGTTTTGTACTGCTGCTGAAAATGCCAGTCGATCAGGACGAATAACGGCCAAAAGGTCTGGCATTTGGTATTATCGCTGGCTTTCCTTGCCGAAGGTGAGCAGTAAGGTTGTTGTATAGGTGGCTTGCCGCGCACGAGTTTGCCGCATGCGTCGCGTGTTGCGTGCGCATGCGTAGCCTTTCCTAGCCGCAGGCCTCGCTTGTCGCGCGCGAGTTTGTTGCATGCTCATCCTCGCGTGCCACATACGCGCATTCACTGTGAAAATGCGCCCTGTAACCACTCTTTAACGCGGCGACCGCTGGCTTTTTGCTATAGTGGCATGCAATTAGAACCCGTATGCAAAAGGATCCGCATGTCGCTTATCGTTTGCAAATTCGGGGGCACATCTGTTGCAAGCCCCGAACGCATCCAAATGGTTGCGAAAAAGCTTATAGCGAAGAAGCAGGCCGGCCATGATGTTGTGGCGGTTGTGTCCGCAATGGGCAAAACCACCGATGAACTGGTCGGACTTGCCGCATCGCTTAACCCCAATCCGCCTGCGCGTGAAATGGACCGCCTGCTTTCTACCGGCGAGCAGGTTTCCATGACGCTTCTGGCTATGGCTATTGAGGCGCTTGGCTACCGCGCCATGAGTTTCACTGGCCGCCAAGCTGGTATTGAAACCGACTCTGCTCACAACAAGGCCAAAATTGCCATGGTGCATAGCGAGCGCGTGCGCGACGCGCTTGACCGCGGAATGATTGCTGTCGTCGCAGGTTTTCAGGGTATGGATCCCAACGGCGACATCACCACACTTGGCCGCGGAGGTTCGGACACCACGGCGGTGGCAGTGGCGCATGGCCTGGGCGCCGACGTGTGTGAAATCTATTCGGACGTCGATGGCGTTTACACCGCTGACCCGCGCGTTTGCCCGCGTGCGAAAAAGCTCGACTGCATCAATTACGAAGACATGCTGGAACTTTCTGGCGCGGGTGCCGGCGTGCTGCAGATGCGCGCTGTCGAATTTGCCCGCAAATACAACGTGGTCATTCATTCTCGCTCGGCGTTTTCTGACGCTGAGGGCACCTATGTCAAGGAGGAAACCGACATGATGGAGGAAGCCGTCATCACCGGCATTGCACACGATACGTCCGAAGTGAAGGTGACCATCCGCGGCGTGCCCGACATGTCCGGCGTGGCTGCTCGTCTGTTCGGCGCGCTTGCAGCAAACCAGGTCAGCGTCGACATGATTATTCAGAATGTCTCACAGGACGGCATTACCGACATCAGTTTCACGTGCCCGGGTGCTGACGAAAAGCGCGCGGTCGAAACGGTTGAGCGCATCGTGCCTGAAATCAACGCTCGCGAATATGCCGTTGACGACGACATTGCCAAGGTCAGCCTAGTGGGTACTGGCATGAAGTCGAGCCCTGGCGTTGCTGCTAAGGCATTTCAGGTGCTTGGCGAAAACCAAATTAATATTCTGGCTATTTCTACTTCGCCGATTCGCCTGTCTGTTGTGGTTGATAGCGCCCAGACAGCCGCCGCGGTGCGTTGCTTGCACACGGCCTTTGGCCTTGATTCGGACAGCGTGTTTGAGGAAACCCAGCTTTCTGCTGAAGAAATTGCCGCAAAGATGAACAAAGGCAGGTAGGGTTCCGGCTGCCTTGCGGCAGTCGAACCTGCCGACACTGCGGGGCGCCCTCGCACCCCGCCTTGTCTTTCAGCTTCACAGGCATGGCCTTTGGCTAACGCCTGCCTGCTTCAAGGCGATTCGGGGCATAAGAGCGCCCCTCGCTGACTTTGACCTGGGTGTTTTTTGATCGATCCGGGATGTTTGCCCGCCCTTGATGGTGCGGGCAGGGTGAGAAGGAGAACATTATGACGTGGACAAAAGTTATGCCGGCAAACCCGGTGGTTGCGGTATGCGGCGCAACGGGCGCTGTTGGCAACGAGTTTTTGAAGGTCCTGCACGACCTTGATTTTCCTGCCTCAAAGGTAATTGCGATGGCTTCGGCTCGCTCAGCTGGCAAAACGCTACCGTTTGAAGGCTGCGGACAGGTGCCTGCGGGTGATTTGACGGTTGTCGAAATGACGCCGGAGGCCTTCGAGGGTGTTGATATCGCGCTGTTCTCCGCGGGTGCTGGCGTGTCGAAGGCGATGCGCGAAGCGGTGGTGGCAGCCGGCGCTGTGATGGTTGACAACTCAAGCGCATTTCGCATGGAAGAAGACGTGCCGTTGGTGGTGCCCGAGGTAAACCCCGGCGACATTAGTTGGCATAGCGGCGTGATTGCTAACCCGAACTGCTCGACCATTCAGATGGTTGTGGCGTTGCATGCCCTTGAGCAGATTGCCCCGCTCAAACGCGTGGTTGTGTCCACGTATCAGGCGGCTTCGGGTGCCGGCGTGGCGGCCATGAACGAGCTGTTTGACCAGACGCGCGACTACTTGGACGGCAAGGATTTCACGCCGCAGGCCTTTAGTGACCAGATTGCATTCAACATCATTCCGCACATCGACGTGTTCTTGGACGATGATTCCACCAAGGAAGAGTGGAAGATGGTCGTGGAAACCAAGAAAATTATGGGCCACCCCGACTTGGGCGTTGCTGCAAACTGTGCGCGCGTACCGGTGCTGCGCTGCCATGCTGAGTATGTGAATGCGGAATTTGATGGTCCTATTACGCCTGAACAGGCGCGTGAAGCGTTTGCTGCGGCTTCGGGCATCACCTTAAACGACAAGCCTGCCGAAAATGGTTACCCCATGCCGGGCTTGCTGGCCGGCTCCGACGACGTGTACGTTGGTCGTGTGCGCCGCGATGCCAGCGTTGAAAACGGCATTTCATTCTGGTGTGTGGAAGACCAGATCCGCAAGGGTGCTGCGCTGAACGCTGTACAGATTGCTCAGCTGCTGCTGCCGTAAAGCTGGCGCCTGAGGTGGCGCTGGAGTGCTCGAGATGGCGCTTGGTGGCGCTGGAGTATCTGCGGTAGCGCTGGGACGCCCGGGATAGCGCTAGGGTATCGAGTGCCTGCGGTGGCGCTGGGACGCCTGAGGTGCTACACTAAAGAACGCAAGGTGGCTGCCGCTCCTACGGCGGCTACCCCGTGTTTTCAAGTTTATAGCTTGACCGAAGTAGCCGTCTTCCGTATTTAGTGGGGGCGGTTATTTCTTTATCGAAGAGATTGCAAACGTGCAGAAGAAGCCAAAGAAAATCCGTCTTGACGAACTCCTTGTTGAACAGGGGGTATTCGACTGTGCCGGCGATGTTTTGCGCGCGGTTTTAGCGCACGAGGTGAAGGTTGACGACGTGTACGTCACCTCGGCCGCCGTGAAGGTTGCGCCAGATGCCGACATCGTCGTGAAGGGCCGCAAGCGTTTTGTATCGCGCGGCGGGCATAAGTTGCAAGGTGCGCTCGACGCGTTCGGGCAGGATGTAACAGGCATGCGCTGCATCGATATCGGCAGCTCGACCGGTGGTTTTTCCGATTGTCTGTTGCAGGCGGGTGCGGCAAACGTGGCCTGCGTCGATGTGAACTACGGGCAGCTTGCGTGGAAGATTCGCCAAGATGCGCGCGTGAGCGTTTTTGAGCGCACGAATATACGCACTGCCGACCCGGCTAAGCTCGGCGCGCCGTTCGATTTGCTGGTAGCCGACCTTAGCTTTATTGGCTTGGCATCGCTGGCACCAACATTCGCGTGCCTGTGTGAGCCGGGTAGCATTTTTATCGGCCTGATCAAGCCACAGTTTGAAAGCCACCATGACGAAACTGACCACGGCATCGTGCGCGATGCGGCCGTGCGCGAACGAACCGTGCAGGAGGTCCGCGACGCGCTTGAAGCCGCAGGATTCGCGGTCGAAGGCGTGGTTGAAAGTTCCATTAAGGGCACCGAAGGCAATATCGAATACCTTGTGAAAGCTGTATTCGAATAAGCACATTCTTGCCGCAAAAGTCCGCCTGCCGCGTTAGCTGACGGAGCAGGTGTGTAGGGCGCATTCACGATAGCGGCTTGCTCTCGCTGTATCCGTTCGCCGCGTCGATTGGCGCATTCCCGACACAATAGTTTCCAGATTGTTACAGCACTATCAAGCGCATGTTACGAAACCGCGAACTGCAGTTTTCGGCCAGTAAACTCCTAAGTCAGGTTACCCTGCCTAATTTTGGGCAACCACGCAAAGACGAAGGAAACCAAACATGCAATGTAATCAAATGACCTGCGCAGATACGCTTATGGAAGGTGACGCCCAAACCGCTGAACCCGCAACCTCTGCGCGCGGACTCTACCGTTCTTCTTACGAACACGACGCGTGCGGCATCGGCGCGCTTGCCCACCTGAAGGGCCACCGCAGCCACGCCATGCTCGATGACGCGCTTTCGGTGCTGGTTAACCTGGAACATCGCGGTGGCACCGGGCTTGAGCGCAACACGGGCGATGGCGCCGGCGTGCTGTTCCAAATTCCGCATCGTTTCTTTCGTAAAGAAGCTCAGAAGGAAGGCCAGCTTTTGCCCGACGAGGGCGATTACGGCGTAGCGATGCTGTTCTTCCCGCATGATGACGAACAGGGTGTGCGTGATGCGAAGCGCACCTTCGAAGAAGGCTGCGCGAAGTGTGGCGTGCCGCTGATGTTCTGGCGCGAAGTGCCGGTTGACCCGCATGATTTGGGCTCAACAGCCATCGCGTGCATGCCGACCATCTTGCAGGCATTCCTGCGTCGTCCTGACGACGTTGCCGCAGGTCAAGACTTCGAGCGCAAACTGTACGTGTGCCGTCGCACCATCGAGCGTGCGGCTGACGCGAACCCGGCACTTACCGACAAGATCTTCTACGTCTGCTCGATGTCAAGTCGCACTATCGTGTATAAGGGCATGCTGGTGGCAACGCAGATGCGCCGTTTCTTTATCGACCTAAACGACGCAGCCGTGGAAACCAGCCTGGCTCTTGTGCACTCGCGCTATTCCACGAACACAACTCCGAGCTGGGAGCGCGCGCACCCGAACCGCTATATCATCCACAACGGCGAAATCAACACGCTGCGCGGCAACATCTCCTGGACGCGCGCCCGCGAGCCGAAGCTGTACAGCCCGGTGCTCGGCGAAGACCTGAAGCAGACTTTGCCGATTATCAATCGCGAGGGTTCTGACTCCGCAATTTTGGACAACGTGCTGGAATTTTTGGCAATGAATGGCCGCCCGCTCGACCGCGCTGTCACCATGATGATTCCTGAGCCGTGGGACAATAACGATCGCATTTCCGACAAGCGTCGCGCCTACGATGCGTACCAGTCTATGCTGATGGAACCCTGGGACGGACCTGCGGCAATCGCGTTTACTGACGGTAAGATGCTTGGCGCCGCGCTTGACCGCAACGGTCTGCGTCCGGCGCGCTACTACGTCACGCGCGACGACTGGCTTATTCTGTCGTCTGAGGTGGGTACGATTGACGTCGACCCGGCAAATATCCTGCAGGCCGGATGCTTGGGCCCGGGCGAGATGCTGGAAGTTGACCCCGCGCAAGGCCGCGTCATCTGGAACGACGAGATTCGCGACCGCTACGCTAACGAGAAGCCCTATCGCGATTGGCTCGACGAAGAAACGCTTTCCGTGGACAATTTGGCCGTGCCTGCTCCTGGCGCGCTTGGTGCCGACCACGATGCCGACGAGCCCTTCACGCGCCGCATGGCGAAGCTTGGTTACCACTACGATGACGTGCAGGAACTGGTGCGTCCTATGGCTGAGCAGGGTAAAATTCCGCTGGCCTCCATGGGCACCGATGCGCCGCTTGCATGCCTGTCGAAAAAACAGCGCAGCTTCTTCGACTATTTCAACCAGCTGTTTGCCCAGGTCACAAACCCGCCGATTGACGCCTTGCGCGAAAGCTTTGTTACCTCGACGGTGCTGTATGTGGGCAACCACGGCAACATGCTGGAAGACTGCCGCGATACGTGCCGTCTGGTGCGCTTGGAAAGCCCCATGCTTACGCACGACGAGTTCGACCGTCTGTGTGCCATCGACCGCGTCGGTTTCAAGACGCAGCGTTTCATCTGCGCATATGACCGCTCTGGTGACGAGGGCGCCCTTGCCCGTGCACTGGCAGAGCTGTGCGCTGATGTTGAACAGGCAATTCGCGAAGGTGCGAACCTGATTGTGCTTTCCGACCGTGCTGCTGCTGGCGAAGTGTCTATCCCAAGCCTGCTTTCCTTGGGCGCTGTGCACAACCACCTGATTAAAGTGGGCCTGCGCACCGATGCCGACTTGCTGGTAGAGACCGGCGACGCCATGCGTGCACACGATTTTGCCTGCTTGGTGGGCTATTCCGCGTCGGGCATTTATCCGTACGCAGCGCACGAAATCATTCGCAACCTGTGCGAGAGTGGCCAGATTTCTATTTCTGGTGACGAAGCGGTAGCAAACTACGACCGCGCTGTGACCGCCGGCATCACATCCATCATGTCGAAGATGGGCATTTCTACGATGCAGGGCTATCACTCTGCGCAGATTTTTGAGATCTTAGGCTTGGATGATTCCCTGGTCAATGAGTACTTCACGCACACTTCTACGCGCATTGGCGGCCTGAATGTAGCCGGCGTGCAGCGCGAACTGAACGAGCGCTATGACGCCGCGCTCGCACTTGACAAGTCGCCTGCACCCGACCAGCTTCCGACTCTTGGTGTTACCTCGTGGCGCCCCGTAGATGGCGAAGAGCACCTGATCAACCCACAGACTATCTATCTGCTGCAACGTGCGGTTCGCGAAGGCGATTTCGACCTGTTCCGCGAATATAGCGCCGCCTGCCATGTGCCCGGGCGCGCCGTCACCCTGCGCGACCTGCTGGATTTCGCGCCGCAGGGGCAGTCCGTGCCGCTTGACGAGGTCGAGCCTGCTTCCGAGATAGTCAAACGCTTTAACACCGGCGCTATGTCCTACGGTTCCATTTCCAAGGAAGCGCACGAATGCTTGGCCATTGCGATGAACCGCTTAGGCGGCAAGTCGAATACCGGCGAGGGTGGCGAAGACCCTGCCCGCGAAACGCCGCTGGCAAACGGCGACAGCAAACTTTCGGCCATTAAGCAGGTGGCATCGGGTCGCTTTGGCGTGACCAGCCGCTACCTTTCAAGCGCCATCGAGATTCAAATTAAGATGGCCCAGGGTGCAAAGCCTGGCGAGGGCGGTCATTTGCCCGGCAAGAAGGTATACCCCTGGATTGCTGAAGTTCGCCGCTCGACTCCGGGCGTGGGATTAATTAGCCCGCCTCCGCATCACGACATCTATTCCATCGAAGACTTGGCCGAGCTGATTTTCGACCTGAAAAACGCCAACCCCACAGCGCGCGTGTCCGTGAAGTTGTGTGCACTTGCGGGCGTGGGTACGATTGCGACTGGCGTGGCAAAAGGCGGTGCCGACAAGATCACCATCGCAGGTCACAATGGCGGTACGGGTGCTGCTCCGCGTGATTCCATCTACCATGCAGGCATCCCGTTCGAAATTGGCCTAGCTGAAACTCAGCAGACGCTTCTGCGCAACGGTTTGCGCTCGCGCGTTGTTGTGGAAACCGACGGCAAGCTGATGTGCGGCCGCGATGTGGCAATTGCCGCGCTGCTTGGCGCCGAGGAATTCGGCTTTGCCACCATGCCGCTTGTTGCTATGGGATGCATGATGCAGCGCGATTGCCAGCAGGATACCTGCCCGGTTGGCATTGCAACACAGAACCGCCACCTGCGCGGATGCTTCTGCGGCAAGCCTGAATACGTGGTGAATTTCATGATGTACGTGGCCGAAGAACTGCGCGAGATTATGGCGAAGCTAGGTTTTCGCACTGTTGACGAAATGGTTGGCCACCCCGAATACCTGCGCCAGGTGCCGGTTGAGGGTAACTGGAAGGCCAACGAGATGGACCTGTCTGACATGTTGGCCAGCGTGACCAACGAATTCGGCCGTTCTATCCCGGGTGCCGAAGGCAAGCACTTCTTGCCTTCGATGGCTGCTGATTGCGGGCTTGACAAGGCGCTTGATGCAACGCTGTTCATTCCGTACACGGCTTGTGCGCGCGAGCACCTAGAACCTATCCGCTTCCGTGCCGACATTGCCAACGTTAACCGCTGCGTGGGCACCATGCTCGGCAGCCAAGTGACGCGCCAGCACCCAGAAGGCCTGCCTGAAGGCTCCATTACGGTTGATTGTGACGGCTCGGGTGGTCAGAGCTTTGGTGCCTTTTTGCCCAAGGGTGTCACGCTCAATATCACCGGCGACGCCAACGATTACTTCGGCAAGGGCCTTTCCGGCGGCATTCTGACGGTTCGTCCGCCCGAGGCGGCTACGTATAAATTCGACGAAAACGTAGTCGTGGGTAATGTTGCTTTCTACGGCGCAACTTCGGGTAAGGGCTTCGTGAACGGCCTGTCTGGCCAGCGCTTTGCCGTGCGTAACTCGGGTGCCACAGTGGTTGTCGAAGGCGTTGGTAACCATGGTTGCGAGTATATGACTGGTGGCGTGGCGCTAATTTTAGGCGAGGTTGGGCCGAACTTTGCGGCTGGCATGTCTGGTGGCGTGGCGTATGTGTACGACAAGTTCGGCACGCTTGAAGGCAATTGCAATTTAGATATGGTGCGTCTGTGCGAGCCTTCTGCTGATGAAATCGCCCAAATTCACGAATTGATTGAGGAGCACGCCGAGCGTACGCAAAGTCCGCGCGGTATCAAGTTGTTATACCAGTTCGATACCTTAAAGCGCCATTTTGTGAAAGTAATACCACGCGATTACGAGCGTGTGATGGACGCGGTCGCCGCTGCAGAAGCGCTTGGTAAGTCGCATGAAGAGGCGCTGCAGATTGCGTTTGACGCTATGACGGAAGGGAAGTAGGCAATGGGTAAACCTGGAGCATTTTTGGAACATGGGCGTGAGGTTGCGCCTTTGCGCCCCGTTGCTGAGCGTACGCAAGATTTCGCTGAGCTGCATGTGCCGCTTTCTGAGGCCGATCAGCAGGTTCAGGCGAGCCGTTGTATGGCTTGCGGCGTTGCATTCTGCCAGTTTGGGGCATCGTTTGGGCATGCTCGCCCAAGTGGATGTCCGCTTCACAATATGATTCCCGAGTGGAACGACCTTGCGTATCGCGGTCAGTGGGACGAAGCGGCGAAGCGCCTTTCGCTGACAAGTCCGATGCCTGAGTTTACGAGCCGCGTGTGCCCGGCGTTGTGTGAAGCAGCTTGTAACTTAGGCCGCAATGACGAGCCGGAAACCATTCATGACAACGAGCGTGCTATTTCTGACTGGCAGTGGGCGCATGGTGGCCCGCGTCGCTTTGAGCCTGCCGCGGCCGACGCGCCAAGTGTGGCAGTTGTGGGTTCTGGTCCGTCTGGCCTGGTGACAGCCTGGGAACTTGCGCGCCGAGGTGCGCGTGTGACCGTTGTGGAGCGCGCGGATCGTGCGGGCGGCTTGTTGATGTACGGCATTCCGAACATGAAGCTTGATAAATCGGTCGTGCAGCGTCGCGTTGATTTGATGGCTGAACTGGGAATTGAATTCCGTTTGAACACCGATGCAGCTGACGCTGAAGTTGCGGCGGGGCTTGTCGGTGAATTCGACGCCGTAGTTATTGCTGCCGGTGCATGTGCTGCGCGCGGGGTAGGAGCCGAAGGCTTCGACGAAGGTCTGGCTACGGGCGATGTTGTGTACGCGGTTGATTATTTGACTGAGCAAACCCGTGCGTTGCTGGAAGGCCGTAAGCCCGCTATTTCCGCAGCTGGTAAGCAGGTTGTGGTTATTGGCGGTGGCGATACGGGCAACGACTGCATGGGTACCGCTGTGCGTCAGGGCGCCAAGAGTGTCCGCCAACTTGAATATGGTCCGTGCGCGCCAGAAGAACGTGCGGCGAACAACTTGTGGCCCGAATGGCCAATCGTGAAGAAGACCGACTACGGCCAAGAGGAAGCCGCTGCGATGCAGGGCGAAGACCTGCGCGAATGGTGTGCCGATACGCAGAAAGTGCTTGTAGAAGGTGGGCACGTCACAGGTATTCAGGTGCATACGTTTGATTGGTCGGCAGGTAAGCCCGTGCATGTGGAAGGTTCCGAGCGTACCTACGATGCTCAGTTGGTGCTGGTGGCCTGCGGTTTTAGTGGTCCTGAGCGCAGCGTGTTTGACGCGTTTGGCGTGACGGTGGCAACCGAGGGTCGTCCGCTGCCTGTGATGGAGGGCGCGACGCACCGAGCGGCTGGCAAGGAAGCTATCTACGCCGCGGGCGATGCCAAAAACGGCAGCAGCCTTGTGGTTAACGCCATGGCTGACGCTCTTGCGTGTGCTGCTGAAGTCGCGGCTGACCTGGGGTTGTAATAAAGCCAGCCAGATAAAAGGGCGCCCTTAAGGTAGATAAAGTGGCGCCCCTCATGACTGACTGGTGCTTCCAAACTCCTACTTTCGCCTGCTTCGGCTGACAGCGATAACTGCGCCAATGCCGCCAGCAACCGCGCAGCACAGTAGAACAACAACGATGCCGGACAAATTGTCGCCAGTTTTAGCAGCAGATGACATCGCTACATCACTTGAGTTTGCTGCATTATTCGAGTTGGATGTGGAGCCCTGATCATTTTGACTTGCAGGTGCTTCGGGCTGTTCGGGCGTCGTGGGCGTCTCAGGATTGGCCGGCGTCTCAGGATTGGCTGGCGTTTCGGGCTCGGCCGGCGTCTCAGGGTCGTCCTTCGTGGGGTTATCTTCGTCCGTCCAAGCGCGCGCCGTGGACAAACCCTTGATGGGGAAGTTGTCAATCGCGTACGCATCGCCCGCCGTGGCCTCAGATACCTCTTTCCAATCGGCCCAAGCACCATTGGTGTATGTCCAGCTCTCGCCGGCATTCACCTTCACCACGTATTCGCCGGTGCGCTCTGCGTTGAACGCGCTTTTGTCGCCTTTTGCTGCAACCTGCACATATTCGCCGTCGCACTGCTGCGTGACAACAATCGAGTAATGCTGACCTTTACGCATTGCAACCTGATCTGCTTCGTCAAACATCAGGCGATGGAATCCGGCATATTCGTACGTGACATTCTTTGTAAGCGCAAGCTTGCCGTCGGTAGGGTTGGTTGCGCTGTCGTTAAGTAGGTACACCTCGTAGGTGACGCTTGTGTTTGGCTTTGCCGTTTCGCAGGTCACGCCACGTAAAACGCGGTCTTCCGTTGCGCTGAATTCGTTTGCCGAGCTGATTTTCTCCGCAGAAGTGTTCACTAGCGTGTCGATTGCAACCAAGTAGTTGTACTGGTCGCGAATGAACTTTTCGTTGGCGGTAGTCGTGCCCACGTCGAAGTTGAACGCGGTCAAGCCCTCGATGGTTTCGTCGTAGTATGAAATCCAGTAGTAGCCGGTGTTTTCGCCGTTTTCGACAATGCCCCAGTCGTTCGGGAATTCCTCGGTAGTCGCGGACCCATAGCTATTCTTCACGAGCCACGCGCCGTTGCCTCGGGGCTCCTGCTGCTCATTGAAATTCGTTGCCGGGTAGCTATCGTCCCAGCCAACGATGGTGACGGCATGCGGCGTACCTATGCGTTTCTTGTCGGCTGTCGTGCAATACTGGCTCCAGGTGTCGAAGTTAAACGAGATCTTGCCCTTGGTATAGGTTGGGTCATCGCCTTCGTACATGGCGTACATCGCAACCGCCCGGCCTTGGGTCAGCTGGTCTTTTACGGCGTTTATTCCTTCTGTATTGATGCCTGCATATTCCCCGTTTTCGTTGACAAGGCAAACATCGGGTAGGTTGTAGCTTTCTTCAAGCTCGTAGTTACTGCTGCCGTAAACGCTGTCGGGCACGGTCCAAGTGGCGAATTTCCAGTTGTCATCTAAGACGTCCGACCAGTATAAACGCGTTACCGTGTAACCCTTGGCTTCAAGAGCCGCAGCTTCGATTTCGGTAAGGTAGCGCGTTGTCTTTTCGGTCGAGCCGGGCGCCACTACGTCGCATGCTATGACCAACTCGTTGTTGCGATAAGGCGCCACAGATTCTGTAACAGGTCCAATACCGGCCGAGAATAGGGTGGTCGCGTAGTGAGGGTAGCCGCCTAGGCTTAAAATCCTGCAGAGTATGTCGCTTGAATAGGCAGTTTTGAAACCCTCTCCTGCCTGTGCGGTGCCAGCAAAATCGCTGGTCGTTTGGTGGTAGGCGAACCAAGCAAGGTAGCGCTCTGACAAGTCGATTTGCGCAGTCGGGTCGGTTTTGTGTAGCTCAGACAGAATGCTTGTTTCGCTGGCGGCAGTTGCGGCGAACGCCCAGCAGGTATTCCAGGTGCCTTGGTGTTTCACGGGTGTGACCACGCTATCGCTGCGGTCGCCGTCGCTGTTCGGGTCGCGCAGATCGTACGCACCCGCATAGGTTGTGTCGCTTGGCTTTGTGCCGCTTTTGATTTCGAATGCCAGGGATTGCGTTGCCGTGGTTACGGTGTCGGAATCGGGCGTGGTATTGGCAAGCGTCGTACGGAAGTCAGTACCGGCAGCAGATAGTTGAGTATCGGCTGCTGCGACGGCTGCGGCGAGCGCGTCGTGCTGCTCTTGCGTCATCCATGTTTCGTTTGCGGCAACATCGGTGCCGTCGGTGCTGATATTCGCGTTCTTCAGAGCGGTTTTTGCCTTGGTGAGCGCCTGATCAAGTGCTGAAAGCTCTTCGACACTTGCCCAGCTATGCGCATCCGAAAATGCTTTAATGGCCGCATTGTCGGCATCGAAGAACTCGCTGGCACTTTTGATTGCTGCCGTCAGTACTGTCCAGTCGGACCATTCGGTGGTGCTGGCCAACCCGATCCAGCTTTCGCCGGCGTTGACCTTTGCGTGGAAGGCATACCCGGAATTATTCACATCCGCACCCAGGTAGTACTTTCCGTTACCGTTGCACTGCTGCGTGGTCACCACCGCGTAGCGCTGGCCTTCTCGCATGGCAACTTTTGCCGCGTCGTCAAGCGCGATGCGATGGTAGCCGCTGTACGCATAGGTTTGGCTGCCTGTGTACGCAAGCGTTGAATGGTCTGCGTCGGTGGGCGATGTTGCCTGGTCATCAAGCAGATACACCTGATAGGTCACTGTAGTGTTTGGCTTGCAAACCATGCACGATAGATTGCGTAGCAGCATGTCACCCTGCGCGGTAAATACATTCGCTGCACTTACCGCTGTGTCAGACTCCTGATAAATGATATTGCGAATGGGCAGGTAGTCGTACTGGTCGATGTAGCTGCTCGCGGAGTGCGCCTGATTTTCGACATCGAAATCGAACGAATGAAACTTCCCGATTGACTGGTCGTAGTACGAAATCCAGAAATAGCCCGTGTTCTGCCCGTTTTCAACGATACCCCAGTCGTTGTTATTGGGGAAACTTTCACTTTGCGCACCATAGCTGTTCTTTACCAGCCATGCGCCATTGCCTTCAGGAGTTTTACCTGCGGTGTTCTTAAAATTGCTTGACGGGTAGCTATCGTCCCAGCCGACAATGGTGACGGCATGGTTTGCCCCGCCGGATTCCCATGTGTAATGCGACCAAGTATTGGTGTCGAAAAATTCGGAAAGCCCCTGGTCGTTCACCTTCGAAGAGTCGTAGCGATACGTCATGAAAATGCCGCGTCCGCTGTAAATTTCGCCCTTGATAGCCTTGACCGCTTCCAGATTCGTAGACACATACTTTTCGTCGTTATCGCAAACTCTGGTAGAGGGCAGGATGTTGCCGCTATCAAGCACATACGTTGATTGGAACCAGAGGCTGTCGCTGGTTGACCAGGTGGTTGTGCTGTCGTTGCTATGTTCGCTGCCGTGCTCGTCGTTGTAGTTGCCCGCGTAATACAGCGAGGTTACTGTGGCGCCCTGAGCCTTATAGGTGGTGATCTGGGCGTCTGTGAGATACATCGTTTCGGCTGCAGCAGCGCTTGGCATGGTGACCTCGCAAACCTTTATGCCTTCTTCGTTTTGGAATGGAGCAAGCGATTCGGGAATTAGACCTGCGCCTGCCGCAAACAACGCCATAGAGAATGTGGCGCGTCCACCTTGGTTGTAGCCTTCGTTAGTGCCCCCGAACTCGTCCTGGTGGTAGCCTTCGCCGGCCTGTGTGCTACCTACAGCTGCCTCCGGCGCGCCGGCTTTCGCGAAAACTGAGTTCACCAGTTGACGTTCCGATAGGTCAAGGGGCGTTTCGGCGTAAGTGGTGCCCAGTTTGGAAAGGATGCTTGTTTCGCTGGCCGCAATGCTGGCGAACGCCCAGCAGCAGCCCCATGGAGCTTGGTATTTCACGGGTGTGACCACGCTGTCGCTACGGTCGCCGTCGCCGTTCGGGTCGCGTAGGTCGTATGCTTGGGGAAGGGTGCCTACATTGGCGGTATCTCCCGCCGAGAAATCGCAGAGCGGAGCTCCGCCTTCGCAGATGTTCTCAAGAGCAACCTGCGACCATATGCTTGTGACCTGGGAATCCGAGGCGAATGCGGAGGCAGGGAAGCAGAGTATAACTGCAAGCACGGCCGCAAGGGCGGCGGCAAATATACTCGCAGGCGCGGCAGCCGAGATAGGCGCAGCAGCTGAGATAGGCGCAGCAGCTGAATTTGATATGGAAGTCGGAATAGTTTGCGGGTTGTGCTCGTCACGAACGGTGTTGCGAATCACGGCAGATCCTTTCCTCGATGCCGTGATTATATCAGCCTATGAAAGAAGGCCTGTTCAATTTGGTGGTATTCGCCAGTAAGGCTGATGATTCAGCGCTTGCGCGAGTTGCCGCTTAGAGACTTCGTCTACGCGCGCTGCTTGCCGGTGAGGCTAGCCTCCGTAAGTTGCTTCCCCGCAAGCTACATCTACGCGCGCTGCTTTCCGGTGAAACTTTCCACGTCAATGCAATAGATGTCGCAGCGGGCAAGCGCCTGATCAGTGAAGCCAGGTTCAGCGTTGGGCGCTAAATGCGCCATGATGCGCGAAAGCCCGTGGCGCTTCATTTCGGCACCTTGGATTTTGTGCACCGTGCCCATGCCCATAATCGAGCGGTACGCATACGAATATGCGCAGGCGTACGTGCCTGTGATTACGCCGTCCTGAACGTCCATTTCGATAGCCACACGCGGTTCGGTGGCGAAAACCTCGGCTTTGCGGCCTTCTGTTGCGCAGTGTACCCACAGCGCCAGACGGGGTGCTTCGCCCTCGTGTTCAGGGTCGGCCCAGTCGTAACCGAAACTCATAGGGACAATGAACGGCCCCTCCGCATCGGTGAGCGCCAGGCGTACCGTGGGGCATGCTTCTACAATGTCATGAAGCTGACCTGCGCTTTTGACTTCGCGATTGACAAGGCGCATTGGACGGCGTTCTGTAGCGGGAAAGTTGTCCGGCATGGTGGGTCCTATCATCGGAGTTGCTTGCTCGATTTATGATACGGCTTGTTGCTTACCCGCGCCGCTGCGTGCCAGCCGAAAACATAGCAAACGCTTCCAAGTTGCTTCGTATGCTATTCCCCAAACCACTCGGCGATTTCGGCCATGCGCGTCGATTGTTCCACGCCAAAGGGGCAGCGGCTATCGCAGTGTCCGCAGCTGGCACAGTCGCTAGCATGCGCTTCCAAGTTGCGGTAGTGGTCGGCCGCCAGTGCGTCGCCAAGGCGTGCCAGGTCATAATAGCGGTTGACCAGGCCGATTTCGATACCAGAGGGGCAGGGCTGGCAGTGGTTGCAGTACACGCACGACGGCGCACCGGTGCGCGGGGTGAGGCTGCCCAGGATGGAATAGTCGCGCTCGCTTTCGCTTGCGCCCAAAAAACCTAGGATATCGTGCAAGTCGTCAAGGCCGCGGATGCCGGGCAGTACCGACAGCACGCCCGGACGGTCAAGTGCGTATTGGATGCATTGGTTTCGCGAAAGTGCCTGACCAAAGGGGCTTTCTTTGGCGCTTAACAGCTGACCGCCAGCAAACGCCTTCATGACGGAAACGCCCACGCCTGCCTGTTCGAACTCGCGGTACAGCTGCGCGCGGTCATCGACGTCGCCCTTGCCGTATTGCGACTCGTCGGTGTAATCGTACATGGGGTTGATACTGAACATGGCCAAGTCGAACGCGCCGGTGGCCAGAAGACGCCGCGCGATGTGTGCACTGTGGGTGGAAAACGCCAGGTGGCGAATGGTGCCGTCGGCATGGCGGCGCTGTGCATATTCCCAAATGCCGCCGTTTAGCACCTGGTCAAGGTCTGAATCTTCGTCGATGCAATGAATGAAGCCGAAGTCCGCGTAGTCGGTTCCAAGCGTGGTCAGGCGTTGTTCGAATTCGGCAATGCCTTTCTTAGCGTTGGTTGTCCAGCCGTAGCTGCCGGTTTCGTAGCACGCGCCAATGTGCACCTGCACGTTTACGTCGGCGCGATGCCTGTTTATCGCGCGACCGATTGGTTCAAGCGGAGTGGCTTTGCTGGGAATGAAGTCGAAGAGGTTCACACCCGCGTCGATGGCTTCGTCAACGGTGCGCTCGATATTGGCGGCGCTTGAATTGTGTAGGCTGCCTGCGCCCATCCCAATCACGCTGATTTTCTCGCCGCCATGCGGCAGTGTGCGGTATTGCATTTCCATGCGGTGCTTCTTTCTCGTCTGGCTTTGCTAGCCCGTCTGGTTTGGCTGGCTCGGCCAGCTCGTCTAGCTCGTCTGGTTCGGCAGGTTCGGCCAGCTCGTCTGGCTCTGCCAGCCCATTCAGCCCATTCAGACTGCCTAGTTTTTCTTCCCCAAAGTAATGATGTTTATGAAACACCTTGAAGTGTGCTCCAAGTCAAGGGATTCCCTTTGCCGACGATTATCTGGTACGCTCCAAGCTGTGAATGCTTTACACGAAAGCTATGCCGGTTATGGCGAAGGGGTGGCAAACATGGTGTTGACTGATGGCGTTGCAGGCGCGGGCGTGGCAGCAGGCGCGGGTGTGGCAGCAGGCGCGGGTGTGGCAGCAGGCGCGGGGGCAATTGCGTCTACCGGTGCGCGTGGTGAAAGTGACACGCCGTATACCCTAATCACCGGCGCAACTGGCGGTCTTGGTAGCGAACTTGCTCGCGAATTTGCCCGTGCGGGTTCGTCACTTGCGTTGGTCGGTCGCAACAATGAGAAACTTGCCGCGCTCGCAGCTGACCTTCATCAGGAATTCAACGTTGAAGCTGTTTCATTTGTTGCTGATTTTGCGCAGCCCGGTGCTGGTACAGCTTTGGTGGCGCAGGTGCAAGCAGCGGGCTTGCAGGTGGAAACGCTCGTGAACAACGCCGGCTTCGGTTACGACGCACCCTTCGCGGAAAGTGACATCAGCCGCCAGCAGGCGCTCGTGCAAACCAACGACACCGCGCTTATGGAGCTGTGCCACGCCTTTGCGTCCGATATGGCGCGGCGCGGGCATGGCGGCATTTTGAACGTCGCCAGCATCGCAGGCTTCGTGCCTGGGCCCTATATGGCAACCTACTATGCTTCAAAAGCGTTTGTGCAGTCGTTTTCCCAAGCGTTGCGAATTGAACTAAAACCCTACGGTGTGCACGTGGCAGCGTTGTGTCCTGGCCCTGTTCGCACGCCGTTTTGGGATAACGCCGACGCGGGCAATATCGCGCTTGCGCGTCTGACGGTTGAGGCGCCTCGCGTGGCAAAGGCTGCCGTAAAGGCGCTCGGGGCAAACAAGCCTATCTGCTGTCCGGGTGCGCTCGCGAAATTCGTTGTGTTTGGAAGCCGTTTTGTTCCACGTACTTGGGCGGCTTGTGCTGCTGCGGCATTGCAGCGCAAATAGGGAAGTGGCGTGAGGGAAGCGCCCCTGCAAGATAAGTGGTCCCGCAAATTGAATAGCTTTGCGGAACTTGCTATAAGACTTTTCATGATGCCCCCAAGCCATGTGTTTGGGCGCCTTTGTGTTTGGTAGAATGTGCGGGCATACCAAAAGGGTAAACAAAAAGCCCGGCGGCAACCGGGCTTAACTAAACCATAACACGACCCCGCCCGCCACTTTTAACGACCCTCGGGCTTGGTGTGCACCTAAAGTACAGCATGGCGCACCTGCGCTTGCCAGATGTTGCAAGCCGTCCAAAAGAAAGGCATATCAATGGCGGAGTTCATCTACCAAATGTACAAGGCGCGCAAGGCGCATGGCGACAAAGTTATTCTCGACGACGTAACGCTGTCGTTTTACCCCGGCGCAAAAATTGGCGTTGTCGGCCCGAATGGCATGGGTAAGTCAACGCTGCTGAAAATCATGGCCGGCCTCGAAGAGGTCAGCAATGGCGACGCGCGTCTGACCCCGGGTTACACCGTGGGCATTCTGCAGCAGGAGCCGCCGCTTGACGACGATAAAACGGTGCTTGAAAACATCGAGATGGCATTTGGTGAAGTGAAGGCCAAAATTGATCGCTTTAACGAAATTGGTGGCCTTATGGCCGAGCCCGACGCCGACTTCGACGCGCTTATGGACGAGATGGGCAAGCTGCAGGATGCAATTGATGCAGCGAACGGCTGGGACTTGGACAGCCAACTTTCGCAGGCTATGGATGCGCTGCAGTGCCCTGACCCAGACATGCCAGTAAACGTGCTTTCCGGTGGCGAACGTCGCCGTGTGGCGTTGTGCCGCTTGCTGCTTGAAGCACCTGACCTGCTGCTTCTTGACGAGCCGACCAATCACTTGGACGCTGAATCGGTGCTGTGGCTCGAGCAGTTCCTGCATAAGTACCCTGGTGCGGTCCTTGCTGTTACACACGACCGCTACTTCCTCGACAACGTGGCCGAGTGGATCTGCGAGGTCGACCGTGGCAGCCTTTACCCCTATAAGGGCAACTATTCCACGTACCTGGAAACGAAGGCTGCACGTGTTGCGGGCCAGAAGCAGCGTGACGAAAAGCTGGCGAAACGTCTGGCCAGCGAGCTGGAATGGGTACGCAGCTCTCCGAAGGCGCGTCAGGCGAAAAGCCGCGCCCGCTTGGAGCGCTACGACCAGATGGCAGCCGAGGCCGCGCAGTCAAAAAAGCTCGACTTCACCGAAATTCAAATTCCCGCAGGCCCGCGTTTGGGTGCCGAGGTGTTGAAGGTCGAACATTTGCATAAGCAGTTCGGCGACCGTGTGCTTATCGACGATTTGTCGTTCGACCTGCCGCGTAACGGCATTGTGGGCGTCATCGGCCCGAACGGCGTTGGCAAATCAACGCTATTCAAGATGATCATGGGCATTGAACAGCCTACGTCCGGCAGCTTAACGTTGGGCGAAACCGTGAAGGTTTCCTACGTTGACCAGGGGCGCACGGGCATTGATGCAAACAAGAACGTGTGGGAAGTCGTTTCCGACGGCCTTGATTACATGATGGTGTGCGAAACCGAGGTACCCAGCCGCGCGTACGTGGCAAGCTTTGGCTTTAAGGGCTCCGACCAACAGAAACCCGCCGGTGTGCTTTCCGGTGGCGAACGCAACCGCCTGAATTTGGCGCTCACCTTGAAGCAGGGTGGTAACCTGCTGCTTCTTGACGAGCCCACTAACGATTTGGATGTCGAAACGCTTTCCAGTTTGGAAGAGGCGCTGCTGCGCTTCCCGGGCTGTGCCGTTGTGACCAGCCACGACCGTATGTTCCTTGACCGCGTGGCCACGCATATCCTGGCGTGGGAGGGCACCGACGAAAACCCGGGTAACTGGTTCTGGTACGAAGGTAACTTCGAAAGCTACCAGAAGAACCGTGTTGAACGTTTAGGCGAAGAAGCCGCCAAGCCGCATCGCCTGCATCGCAAGTTGACTAGGGACTAAACTGCATCGCCTGCGCTACATTAAGCTAGCTCTGCATCGCATTAAATCAGCCTTACACTGCAATCAATCCCGCGACTAGGGCAAATGCAAACAAGTTAAAAAGCCGTCGAGCAAAAAGCTTGACGGCTTTTTGTTGCGCTGGTAATCAATCCAGGCTAAAATCATTACAAAAGTAATGAATTAACGCATGAAAAAGAGGTTCATTATGCCCGCTTTAAAAGTGCTAGATAACATGGTCCCCATTAGCGATTTCAACCGCGGCAAATCAACGCAGGCGTTTAACAAGTCCACGGACGGTAACCCTGTGTTCGTGATGAAGCGTAATGTACCCGATCACGTAATCGTTACGGTTGACGATTATCGCCGTGGGGAAGAGGCGAAGGAAGATCTGCTGCTGCTATTAATGGCGCTTGCGCGTACGAAATCGTTCGACCCGGACAATGCAATAACTCGCGCTAATTTGCTGGCGGATTTGTCGATAACAGAGGAAGAGCTTGCCACTGAGCCTGAGCCGGAGTTCGAATAATGACCTGGGAATATCGTCTGATTCCCGAAGCGGTGAAAGACCTGAAAAAGCTTGACGGGTCTCAGCGCAAGCAGGTTATCAAAGCGTTGGATAAATTGATGACAAATCCTTTGCCAAGATCGGAGGGCGGATACGGAAGCCCGCTTGGAAACAAGAATGGCGTTGACCTCACGGGCTTTTTGAAAATCAAACTACGAGGGACGGGCTTGCGCATCGTCTATAAACTCGTGCGAATTGAAGGCGTGGCTTACGTGGTCATAGTCGGCGCTCGTGCGGATGCCGAGGTTTACGAAGATGCCGAACGAAGGCTGGAAGCCTTTAAATACTGGTACGAATCGTTGGAGTAAGTTTTCCCTCCGCTTAGTTCTTCAGCGAATTGATGGGGGCGGGCATGCGGCCGCCGCGGTGGGCGAACACAGTACCCGCGTGGGTGTTCACGGGCATGACCGGCGCGTACCCAAGCAAGCCGCCGAAGTCGAGTTTGTCGCCAACCTTCTTGCCGATAGCGGGGATCACGCGAACGGCGGTGGTCTTGTTATTGATCATGCCAATAGCGCATTCATCAGCGATAATGCCGAAAATCGCCTCGACCGGGGTGTCGCCGGGAATCGCAATCATATCAAGGCCGACCGAGCATACGCAGGTCATAGCCTCAAGCTTCTCAAGGCAGAGCGCGCCCGATTCCGCTGCACGAATCATACCAGCGTCCTCAGACACAGGGATGAATGCGCCGGATAGGCCACCAACGCTTGACGACGCCATAACGCCGCCCTTCTTCACGGCATCGTTGAGCATAGCCAAAGCGGCCGTTGTGCCTGGTCCGCCGCATTGACCGACGCCGATAGCTTCCAGAATCTCGGCCACAGAGTCGCCTTCAGCCGGGGTTGGGGCAAGCGACAGGTCCAAAATGCCCTTGGTCACACCAAGGCGACGGCTGGCTTCGCGCGCCATCAGTTCGCCCGCTCGGGTGATTTTGAACGCTGTCGACTTGATGGCTTCGGAAATGGCCGTCATATCGGCGTCTTCGGGCATGCTTGCGAGCACCTGGCGCACAACGCCGGGGCCGGAAACACCCACGTTGATTACCTGGTCGGCCTCGCCTGAACCATGAAACGCGCCGGCCATGAACGGGTTGTCTTCCACAGCGTTGCAGAAAACAACCAATTTACCTGCGCCGATGCAATCTTGGTCGGCGGTCAGTTCAGCAGCTTGGCGCACGATACCGGCCATCTTGAAGGCTGCATCCATGTTGATACCCGCGCGCGTCGAGCCAACGTTGACCGACGAGCATACGCGTTCGGTTGCAGCCAACGCGTTGGGAATTGATTCCATCAGCTTATTGTCTGCCGCCGAAGCACCTTTGTGCACGAGTGCGGAAAAGCCGCCCACAAAGTCAACGCCTACTTCGGCGCCCGCTTTATCCATGGCAACCGCAATGCGCGACAGGTCTGCGTCGGGCACGGCTGCGCAAATTTCGGCGATAGGCGTGACCGAGATGCGCTTGTTCACAATCGGGATGCCGAATTCACGTTCGAGCTGTTCAGCGGTGGGAACCAGGTTCTCAGCGGCGCTGCACATCAGGTCGTACACCTTGCGCGCCATGGTGTTTAAGTCCGAGTCAGTGCACGAGCGTAAGTTTAGCCCTAGCGTGATAGTGCGAATATCTAGGTTCTGTTTGTTGACCATCGCCAGTGTTTCAGCGACTTCTGCGGGTGTGATTTGCATGCGATGCCTTTCTTGCGACAGTCTTGTGGGGCGTTAGCTGGAGGTTTTGATTAACGAATCCAGCCAGCGTTTTGTCGCCAGACAGCATAGCAAATCGCAACCCGCTCTGTCGCGTTTTGGGACACACCTTCCTTAAACCTATGGAAACCTTGTTGCCTCTGTTCGATGTTGTGACTCAAACGTTGCGTGACGCTAGTAAACCCAGTACAATGACCTATTGAACAACTTGTTTAATATTGGTCGGGTTGTTCAAAAGGGAAAGAACATGCCGACCTATGGGTTGACAAGGGGGTTTCGTGGCAGAAGAGCAAACAGAGCAAACGTCGGAAACGGTTGAAGACCGTCGCATTACGCGCTCGAAAGCGGCTTTGCGTGACGCATTGGTCGAGCTTATCGAAGAACGCGGCCTGGCAAACTTTAGTGCAAGCGATCTGTGTTCGCGTGCGGGGCTTAATCGTGGCACGCTGTACAACAACTTTGGCGACAAAGACGGCTTGCTTGCAGCGCTTGAAGAAGACGTGATGTGCGACCTGGAAGTTTTTCGCGATCGCATGCAACAATTGTCGCTTGCCGACGTGCTTCGCTATCGCGTGAACAAAAAGCCGATGCCATTTTTGATTGATTTGTTTGATTACTTGCGCGAGCAGGGTGATTTCTTGCACGCGGTCATGGGGCCGGCGGGCGACCCGTCGTTTGTCCCGCGTGTTCGCAATACGTTGTGCACCGAAATTATTCAAACTATTCTGCACGAACGCTATCGCACCAACCCCACCGCGTTTGTGCAGTATTACGTGGCGTTTTACGCAAGCGCCTACATGGGGGTTATCACGAACTGGGTTGAAAACGGCATGCAGGAAAGCTCTGAGGACATGGCGCGCATTGCGGTGCGCTTGTTCTTCATCAAGCCCGGCGATCCAATCCGACTGTAAAGACAAGACGGAGAACATCATGAGCGAAGAAATTATCGAAAACGAAAACAAACAAGCAGTTCAGGAAGTTGATGCGCAGGCACAAGGTGGCGAAGCTGTCGCCGCATCCGCAACCGCNNNNTCCGCAACCGCCGCTGCAGTGCCGGCGCCCGCGGCGCCCGCCACGTCCGCCGCACCTGCCGAAGGCAACTTGCACATCGGCATCGACGTCGGCTCGACCACCGTTAAGCTGGCCATTCTCGACGACGCAAACGAAATCCGCTATGCGGTTTACCGTCGCCACCATGCTGACGTGCGTGCAACCATTGTGGAAGTGCTTTCCGAAGCAGCGGCCGACTTTGGCGAAAATCGCATGACCATTGCCATTACAGGCTCGGGTGGTTTACTGCTTTCTCAGTGGCTGGGTATCGAATTCGTCCAAGAGGTTATCGCCAGCAAAACCGCAGTTGAAACCTTCATTCCGAAGACCGATGTTGCTATCGAACTTGGTGGCGAGGATGCGAAGATCATCTACTTCGACAACGGCATCGAGCAGCGCATGAATGGTACCTGCGCAGGCGGTACGGGTGCGTTCATTGACCAGATGGCCGCACTTTTAAACACCGACGCAGGCGGCTTGAACGAACTTGCGCAGCACGCTGAGACTATCTATCCGATTGCTTCGCGCTGTGGTGTTTTCGCCAAAACTGACGTACAGCCCCTGCTCAACGAGGGCGCTCGTCGTGAAGACATTGCCGCGTCTATCTTCCAGTCGGTGGTTACGCAGACCATTTCGGGTCTTGCATGTGGCCGTCCTATCCGTGGCTACGTTGCCTTCCTGGGTGGCCCCTTGCAGTATCTCCCTGAACTGCGCAAACGCTTCTACGAAACGCTTAACTTGGACGAGGAACACCGCATCGTTCCCAAAAACGCGCACTTGTTTGTTGCCGGAGGCTGCGCTATTGCGGGTGCCGCAAGCGCTACGGTGAAGGCCGAAAAGCTCAACGATGTGCTTGATCGTTTGAAAAATCTTGGCGACATGCAGGGCTCTGAGGTCGTTCGCCTGCCACCGCTGTTCGCTGACCAGGCAGAACTTGACGAATTCAACAATCGCCATGCATCCGAGTGTGTGCGTCGCGGCGACCTGTCTAGCTATCGTGGCACGGCCTTCCTCGGCATCGATGCCGGCTCGACTACCTTTAAGGCCGCGCTTATTGGCAACGATGGCGAAGTGTTGTGGTCGCATTACGTTTCCAACAAGGGCGACGTGCTTGGCTGCGCGAAGGCTGCCGTGGCAAAGCTGTACCGCGAACTTCCCACTGACGAGGCAGGTAATCCGCTTGTGACTATCGGTCATTCCACCGTCACCGGCTATGGCGAGCACTTGCTGCTTGAAGCCCTGCGCGTCGATTCTGGCGAAATCGAAACGGTCGCTCATCTGCGCGGATCGCAGGAAATGCTGCCGGGTGTCGAGTTCATTTTGGACATTGGCGGCCAAGACATGAAATGCCTGCGCGTCAAAGACGGCGTCATCGACCACATCATGCTCAACGAGGCGTGCTCGTCGGGCTGCGGCAGCTTTATTGAAAGCTTCGCGAGTGGCTTAAACCTGGATGTTTCTGAATTCGCCAAGACCGCTATTAAGGCAGAGCACCCGGTTGACCTGGGCAGTCGCTGTACTGTGTTCATGAACAGTCGCGTGAAGCAGGCGCAGAAGGAAGGCGCTACGGTTGGCGATATTGCTGCCGGTCTAGCCATTTCTGTCATCAAGAACGCCCTGTTCAAGGTTATTAAAATTCGTGACCCGCACGATGTGGGTAGCAAGGTTATCGTACAGGGTGGCACATTCTTAAATGATGCCGTGTTGCGCGCGTTTGAGCAGCTTGCAGGCGTAAATGCAGTTCGTCCTGACATTGCAGGCAACATGGGTGCGTATGGCGCAGCCTTGCTTGCACGCGATCGTTTTGGTCGCCAAGATGCACAGGCGTCAAATCTGTTGCCGCTTGCCGAGCTCGAGTCGCTTGAGCCCACGCACAAAACCGTGCGTTGCAAGGCATGCTCGAACCACTGCCTGCTTACGGTGAACGATTTCGGTAAAGATCCGAACACGGGTAAACATCGTCGTTTCATCACGGGTAATCGTTGCGAAAAGGGTGCCGGTGCGCTTGGCCAGACAACTAAGGCCGCTAAGGTTCCGAATCTCTTCGAATATAAGTCGAAGCGCCTGTTCGACCATTACACGCCGCTTACGGCCGAAGAGGCTACGCGTGGCACTGTCGGCATTCCCCGCGCGTTGAACATGTATGAAAACTATCCGTTCTGGTTTACGTTCTTCACCAAACTGGGCTTCCGCGTGGTGCTTTCCGACCCGTCTACCAAGAAAACCTACGAGGCCGGCATTGAATCGATGCCGTCTGAAAGCGTGTGCTACCCGGCTAAACTCAGCCACGGCCACATCATGAACTTGCTTGACAAAGAACCTGACTTCATTTGGTTCCCCTGCAGCAAGTGGGAGCGTCAGGAAGACGAAACCGCAGGCAACCACTTCAATTGCCCGATTGTCGCCAGCTACGCTGAGGCCTTGCGCTTAAATATCGACGAGCTGCGCACCTCAAAAACGCAGTTCCTAAATCCGTGGCTTCCCTATGATAAGAAGGACCATCTGAAGAAGCGCCTGATGGTTGAGCTGGTTCAGGCCCACCCAGAGCTGATGGGCGAAGCCGATGCGCCGTCCCTTGCTGAAATTGATGCCGCTGTTGAAGCTGCTTGGGCTGAGGACGAGGCGTTTAAGGCAGACATTCGCGAAAAGGGTGCCGAAACCCTTCTGTGGATGGAACAAACTGGCACGCATGGCATTGTTTTGGCTGGTCGTCCGTACCATAACGACCCAGAAATCAACCACGCTATCCCCGAACTTCTGACAAGCTTTGGCTTGGCGGTGCTCACGGAGGATTCCATCGCGCACTTAGGTACGCTTGAGCGCCCGATTCGCCTGGTTGACCAGTGGATGTACCACACGCGCTTGTACGCTGCTGCCAAAGTTGCATCCGAGCGACGCGACCTTGACCTCATTCAGCTGAATAGCTTCGGCTGTGGCCTTGACGCTCTGACCACTGACCAGGTGCAAGAGATTTTGGAAGCTGCCGGCAAGGTGTATACCGTGCTGAAGATTGACGAGGTTTCCAACCTTGGTGCTGCGCGTATTCGTGTACGCAGCTTGCTTGCCGCACTGAAAGACCAGGCTGATGAAGAAGCCGAGGCGCAGGCCGCTAAGCAAGCAGATCAGGCACCTGGTTGTGGTGCGTGCTCGCTTGATATTGAAGAGGTACTTGCAGAAGCCGAAGAGCGTGTTGCTGCAGGTGAGGAAGCGGGCGCTGCCGATAACGAGGCGGTTTCGGCAGTAGCGAGTGCAATCAAGGCGCCCGAAAGCTTCTCGCAGAAGGCGCGCTCTGATGTGCAGGAAGGCTTCAAGCAGCGTGACGCCGGTTCGACTACCGAGTTCCCGCGCGCTCAGTTCACCAAGGAAATGCGCGAAGCCGGCTACACCATTTTGGCACCGCAGATGGCTCCGTATCACTTTGAGCTGCTGGTGCCCATCTTCGAGCGCTTCGGCTACAACGTTGACCTGCTGCCTTCGGTTGACCACGGTGCGGTTGACGCGGGCTTAAAGTACGTAAACAACGACATTTGCTACCCGTCCATCCTGGTCACGGGCCAAATTATGGAAGCTGTTATGTCGGGCCGCTATGACACCGACAAACTTGCTGTGCTTATTACGCAGACCGGTGGTGGCTGCCGTGCGACCAACTATATTTCGCTGATCCGCAAAGCGTTGAAGTCGGTTGGTCTTCAACATATCCCGGTCATTGCACTTAGCTTCAAAGACTTAGGCGAGGTCAACCCTGGTTTCTCCATTACGCCAGCCATGCTGTACCAGGCGGTATCCGCTCTGCAGTACGGCGACTTGCTGATGATGTGCCTGTACCGGACGCGTCCCTATGAGGTTGAGCCGGGCAGCGCAAATGCCCTGTTCGATCACTGGATGAATACGTGTAAGGAACAGCTGCTGCACGGCGTAAAACGCTCCGAATTCAAGCGTACCGTCAAGCAAATTGTCGAAGACTTCGACACGCTGCCGCTTACCGGTGAGGGCACCAAGCCGCGCGTCGGTGTTGTTGGCGAAATTCTGGTGAAGTTCCACCCGACGGCAAACAACCAGATTGTTGACGTTATCGAGCGCGAAGGCTGCGAAGCTGTTGTGCCTGGCCTTATTGAGTTCTTCCTGTTCGGCGCAGCTGGCGGCATCTTCCAGAAAGACCCGCTCGGCCGCAGCGCGAAGGGTGCTTTGGGTAGCAAGATTGCCCTGCAAGCCGTGAAGGCTTTGCGTGCGCCGGTGACCAAGGCGCTTGAAGAATCGACGCGCTTCGAGCCACCCGCGAGCATCTACGAGCTGGCCGAATACGCAAGCGAAATCTTAAGCCTGTGCAACTCGATGGGTGAGGGCTGGCTTCTGACGGCCGAAATGGTTGAGCTTATTCGCAACGGCGCTCCGAATGTGGTATGCACGCAGCCGTTCGCTTGCCTGCCGAACCACGTGGTAGGCAAGGCAGTTATCAAGGAACTGCGTCGCCTGTATCCGGAAAGCAATATTGTCGCCGTTGACTACGACCCTGGTGCGTCTGAGGTTAACCAGGTCAACCGCATTAAGTTGATGATCGCCGTAGCTAAGAGCAACCTTGCCGACAAAGAGGCCGAGGCCCGTGCTGCACGCACTGCAGCATCACAGCCAAAAGCCGAAGCCGCAGGCGAACTTGAAGTGGAAGAGACTCGCGCGTAATGGCTGGTAAGCTTGTAATTTGCCCAACCCCTATTGGGAATTTGGGCGACATGCCCAAGCGCGCTTTAGACGCGCTGGAAGCTGCCGATGTTGTGTGTGCTGAAGACACACGCGTCACCGGCAAGCTGCTGGCTGCGTTCGGTATTGAAAAGCGTTTGGAACGCTTAGACGAAGCGCTTATTGGTGCCCGTGCCGAAGGCATTGTTGCGCGCGTTTGCGCTGGTGAGGTTATCGTATATTGCAGCGACGCCGGTATGCCGGGCGTGTCTGACCCGGGGCTTCGACTTGTGCGCGCGTGTCGCGAAGCGGGGGCGCCTGTTGAGGTGCTGCCGGGGCCGACCGCAACAGCTACGGCCTATGTTGCAAGCGGCTGCACAAACGCACGCTTCTACTTTGGTGGCTTCTTTCCGCGCAAGGCTGGCGAGCAGAAGGCAACGCTTGATGCTGTGCGTACGCTTGATGCTGCGCTTATTTACTACGAAAGCCCGAATCGCCTGGTCAGCGCTTTAACCGCGCTGGCCGAGGCATTTCCGTTGCGCGAGGCAGCCGTTTGTCGCGAGCTTACCAAGTTGCATGAGGAAGTGGTACGCGACACATTGCCTGCACTTCGCGATACCTTCGCCACACGAGCCGAGCAGGGTGCAATCAAGGGCGAAATCGTCATTGTGATTGATGGTCCGAGTGACGCAGAAGGCCAGGTAGCAGCCGCAAATGCAGAAGATGCTGCCCGCATGCGCGCGGCCGAACTTAAGGCCGAAGGCGTTCGCAATAAGGAAATTGCCAAGACGCTTGCATCTGAATTTGGCCTGCCTCGCAATACCGCTTACGACATTGCCCTGGAGGCTTAAGCGCTCGTGACAAATCTTGGAAACCAATCTGGTCCTGTGCGCGTTCGATACGTTGACCCACAGACGCTCAAGCCCGCTAAAAAGCGCAAGGATGGTGCTTCTGCTCGGGGTGCTTCTTCTCGTGACGGCTCTGTTCGGGGTGCCTCTTCTCGTGACGGATCTGCTCGGGGTTCCTCTTCTCGTGACGGATCTGCGCGTGGCAGCTCTGCTCATAGTGGTACTGGAAAGCGCGCTGCTTCCGGCAAGCGTTGTGGTACTGCAGGTTCGCGTGCAAAGAAAGCACTTCCGCCCGAGGTATTTGAGGTCGATGGCATTGAGGTTCATCTGACGCGTAAAAAGGTGAAGAATCTTAACCTGCGTATTTCACGCAATGGTGACCATGTAGAAGCTTCGGCGCCAAAATGGATGAGCAGCGAAGAAGTCATTGGCTTCGTTCAGCAAAAAAGCAGCTGGATACATACGCAAATGGTGCGCATTTCTGCAACACCAATGGCTCAGGCGCAGGCCGCATCGCCAGAAGAGGTAGCGCAGTGGAAGGCAGTGGTGCAAGCGTGCGTGCCGCCGCTTATTGCGGCATGGGAACCTATCATGGGTGTGAAGGCCGGCAAGCTTGCATATCGCAATATGAGTAGTCGTTGGGGTAGCTGCCAGCCTTCAACCGGACGCATTTGCATCAACGTACGTTTAGCGCTCTATCCGCCGGAGTGTTTGGAATATGTGGTGGTGCACGAGTTGTGCCACTTGCTCGAGCGTGGGCACGGCCCTAAATTCCACAAGCTTATGGACACGTTTATGCCTGATTGGAAGCAGCGTCGCGCGAAACTGCGATAGGGTAGTGCCGCATGAAACTGCAGTAGAGCGTCGGGCGAAGTGGCAGAAGAGCGTCGCACGAAACTGCGATAGGGTAGCGCCACATAAAACTGCAATAGTGCGGTGCCGTGCGCGTTTGGTGCTTTTCTTGCCGCGCATCAAACGTCCTACTACTATCAACCTTATGGAAATAGACATCGAAACAGAACCATTGCCGACCAAGGCCGCCAGGGTTACAGAGGCTGCCCAGGCCATTAAAGCCACGGCCGCCCCGAAAGCCGCCGAGGTCACAGAGGCCACTAAGGCCACGGCTGCCCCGAAAGCCGCCGAGGTTAATTCCGAGGGCGGCTTGCCACCACGCAAGCGCCGTGCGGTGCTTAGCATTATGGTCACCGGCACCACAGCGGCATGCATTACTCAATCGATGCTCATCGCGGCACTGCCAACAATTATGGCAGAGTTTGCAATCGACGCTTCCGCAGGTCAATTGCTTACAACGGCCTATATCTTCACATTAGGTCTTATCAGTGCGCTCACTGCATTTTTGATGAATCGTTTCAACTCAAAGAAGCTCTTTTTGGCATCTATGGCTAGTTTTGCTATTGGATGCATTGCGGCTATTTTCGCCCCGAATTATCCATGCTTGCTTGTTGCGCGCTTGGTGCAGGCAGGTGGTGCTGGTATATGTTTGCCGCTTGTGCAGTTAGTGGCGCTTAATGTGTATCCGAAAAGTCAATATGGACGCGCAACCAGCATCGTTGGCATGATTATTGGCTTTGCGCCAGCTGTTGGACCTACTATCAGCGGTTTTCTGATTGATATGTGGGGTTGGCGTTCTATGTTCTGGATTTTAGGCGCCATAGGCATTGCGGTTATTGTTCTTACAACTATTTCCCTACCTGATGTGGTTAAACGTCCTGATCATCCAGTACGTTTTGATTTGGCTTCAACCTTGTTGTATCTGGTGGGCTTTGTTGCGCTTATGGTTGGCGTTTCGCTTGTCGAATCGTCTGGTAGCTTCCCTGGTGTTGCGCTCATAATTATCGGGGCAGGTGTAGCGCTTCTGTTTGTGTTTGCTCGTAGGCAACTGCGCATTCCAAACCCGTTGCTTAAGTTGGCGTGTTTTCGCAACCGCACATTTGCTGTGTCAACATTGCTTGTCGTGTTGTCACACATCGCTTTTATGGCGCCTTCTATTATGGTGCCCCTGTTCGTGCAGGATATTCAGGGGCAAAGCGCTACAATTTCGGGCTTAACCATTTTGCCGGGCGCAATCATGATGGGCATTATGAACCCATTTACGGGCCGCTATCTTGACAAACACGGTCCGCACAGACTTATCGTTGCAGGCTGCACGCTTATTTTTGCCGGTACCGTGGCATTTGCTTGTATCCCTGCTAGCGTGCCCGAATGGGTGGTCACGGTCTTGTACGGGGTGCGCATGGTCGGCATTTCCTGCTTGATGATGCCCATGACTGCTTGGGCATGCACAACGCTTAGCAACGACGATTTGGCGCAAGCATCTGCTATTACTACGTCGTTTCGCCAGGTGTTTGGCAGCATGTCAGCATCGCTCTTTATTACCGCCATGGCACTCACGTCTCAAAATGCACTCGGCGTTGATCTTGCAGGCTTCGATTTTAGCTTCTGGCTGCAAAGCGCGGTGCCCGTGATAGCGCTGGTCATTGGCTTATTTGTGTTGCCGAAGTCGAAGAAAGGTTAATTGGCGTTGCCGAAGTCGAAGAAAGGTTGATTGCGCATCCAAGCAGAGAAAAGCTGATTGCGCATCCAAACAAAAGCCCCAAGTTCATAAGAACTCGGGGCTTTCTATCTTCGATATATTGTTTGTCGAAACGCTAAATCATATCCATCTGGGCAGAGGTTGCGTTGTACCAATGCTCCCAGTTCGGGGGGCAGTATTTCTTGGCAGCCGTTACAGAAATGGTGTAGCCGTAACCGCGTGCAAGACCGGCAACATGGCTGCGAATGGCATCGTCCCAGTTGTCCCAGCCAGAAGAACCCCAGCCCCATGCGTTATGGCTTGCAAAGCAGTACAAACCCTTTGAGCTTTCAGTGTTGGAAATGGCCGGTGACCAGCGCGGGTCTACACCGTAATCCCATGCTGCTTCAGCAAACGTTTGACCGCAGCCAGCCATGGGCGACCCAGCTAGGTAGGCGTCAATGCGGCTTGCCCACTGCGCCACGAAGGTTTCCTTGTCAGACGACCAGTCTGCGCCGTCAGAGGAAGGGGCGCTTACACTCGAAGAGGCGCTCGAGCTTGAATTGGAACTATCAGAGCTATTAGAGCTATCGGAGCTTGTGGCAGCCGATTCGGCAGCAGCAGCTTCTGTGGCAGCGGCTGCTTCGGCAGCTGCTGCGGCTTCAGCAGCCTGACGTGCGGCTTCTTCTGCTGCTTTGCGCTGCGCTTCTTCGCGGGCAGCCTGTGCAGCAGCAAGGGCCTGCTCGGCATTAGCAGCCTCGGTGTCGGCGTCTGCTTTTGCTTGGGTGAGGCTTGCCTGGTTCTGCTCGAGTTCATTCTTCATGGAGTTAAGACGATCAATTTCGCCCTGATTGCTGGTGAAGATGTGAGTGATGTACTCGAAGGACTCCAAAAAATCGCCAAGGCTTTGCGAGCCCAAAAGCATTTCGATAAGGCCAGGCGTGTTGGCTTGTGCCTTGTACAACTTCACGCAGGCAGTTTTTGTACGCTCGCGCTGCTCGGGAAGGCTCTGTTCAAGTTCGTCAATACTTTTCTGCGTATCTTCAATTTGCTTGTTCAGATCTTCTACACGCGCGACAGCTTGGTCGTATTCGGCTGCAGTACGTTCAACTTCCTGTTGTTCAGCATCGGCAGTGGCACTGGTGTCAGCATTGGAAGAAGTGGTAGTGCTGGCATCTTCGGCCCATGCCTGATAAACGGTGCCGCCAAATGCGGGTATGCCGCTAAAAGCCAAGGTCAATGCCATAGCAATAGCGACAATCATGGACGAAATAGAGCGGGTGTCCAGATGTTTTGTATTTGCTTTGTTAGAAAACATCCGCTTTCCTTACTTTTATAACAACGTTCGACATTATATAGATAAGGCTTTTGTTGTTGTAATTTGCCACGAAACGCGCACAAGTGTGCTGAAGCGCCACTTGTGCGTGATACAATCGGCAGCACTGCAAAAACCTAGGACAGGTGGGCATCATTAGCTCTTTCTTGTCCGCAACCAAAAGGATTCACCATGCCAAAGGGTACCTATTCGTTCACTACACCTATTTATTACGTAAACGCCGAGCCGCATTTGGGCACGGCTTACACCACTGTTGCAGCTGATACCGTCGCGCGTTATCAGCGCATGAACGGCTATGACGTGGCATTTGTTACCGGCATGGACGAACATGGCCAGAAGGTCGCCGACACTGCCGAGGGTAAAGGGATGACCCCGCAGGCCTGGTGCGATTCTATGGAGCCGGCCTTCCGTAACGTGTGGGACCTGCTTGACATTACCTATACCGACTTTGTGCGCACAACCGAGCCGCGTCATGCACGCAGCGTGCAAAAGTTCTGGCAAGACCTGTATGACAAAGGGTATTGCTACAAGGGTTCCTACGAGGGCTGGTACTGCGTGCACGAGGAAACCTACTACGCTGAGTCTGACCTGGAAAAAAATGACGAAGGTCAGTTTGTGTGCCCCGACTGCAAGCGTCCGGTGCAAAAAGCCGGTGGCGAAGAAAACTGGTTTTTCAAGCTATCCGAATTCCAGGAGCCGCTGCTGAAATTCTACGAGGAAAACCCCGATTTCATCCGCCCCGAAACTCGCAAAAACGAAGTTGTTACCTTCGTGAAAAGCGGCCTTAAGGACCTTTCCATCAGCCGTTCTACCTTCGATTGGGGTGTGCCGTTGCCGTTTGACGAGGGCCATGTTGCCTACGTATGGGCTGACGCACTGCTTGCGTATCTGACGGGTATTGGCTACGGCGACGAGGGCGATCGTGCGGGTGAATTCGAGCGTCGTTGGCCGATGCAGTACCACTTTGTCGGCAAGGACATCACGCGTTTCCACTGCGTTATCTGGCCTGCCATGCTTATGGCAGCTGGCTTGCCTATCACGCACACCGTTTTCGGCCATGGCTTCTTGCTCACCAAGGGCGAGAAAATGTCGAAGTCGAAGGGCAACGGCATGAAGCCTGCTGACTTGGTGAAAATCTTCGGCGTTGATGCGTATCGCTACTACTTTATGAGCGACGTGCAATTTGGCCACGACGGCAACATTTCTATGGAGCGCATGGTTCAGGTGTATAACGCTGATTTGGCGAACACCTGGGGAAACCTGTGCAGTCGCGTGTTTAACATGACGAAGAAATATTTCGATGCTAAGGTGCCTGAGGTGCCCGTCGACGCAGCTCAGCGCGTGGCAAACCCGATGCTTCCTATCGCCGAGAAACTGTATGCAACATACGACGCTTGCATGGCGCAGGTTGACTTCACTGGTGCAGCTGCTGCGGTTCAGGAACTTGCGAGCCGTGTAAACCTTTACGTTGAGGAAAGCGCCCCGTGGAACCTGGCGAAAAACGAAGAAACGCAGGGCGATTTGGCGGCGGTAATTTACAACGCGCTTGAAGCAATTCGCGTTATTGCGCTGTATATGGCGCCGTTTATGCCGAATACATCTGCTGAGGTGTTTAGCCGTCTTGGCTTGGGCGACATCACGGCAGTTGCGGATATTGAGGCTGCAACTGCGTGGGGCCAGCTGCCGGCTGGCAACACGGTAACGGTTGGCAATCCGCTGTTCCCGCGTTTGGATGAAAGCCAGATTACGGTCGAATAATTGCTTTAGCCGCTGGCGTGCGCCTGTGCGCTAGCGGAGTTTTGGGCGATTCGGTGCAAAGCTGCTTTGGTGGCGCGCCGGTCGCCCTCTTTGTTGAAGGTTGATTGTGTTGTTAAGGGCACCTTAGCAGCGCAGTTCGTTTGGAAGGCTTGATGGCAGAAGAAGCTGAAATTCCCGAATTTAGAGACGCTTTGTTTCGGCAAAAGCGTAAGAAGGGCCGGTTTCGCCTGGTAGAGCCCGTGCGCCTTGAATCAGGTGCGGTTGATACACATGCTCATGTGCAGTTATTGGCAAACCCTGCGCTTGAGTTTGCACGGGCAGCCATTTGGGGCGTTGAGTTCGTGTGCGACATCATCGATGTTTCAGAGGACGACCCGGGGGTATTCGACGCTTTTGAGGGTTGGTATGATCAGGCGGAGCAGTTATTGCCACAGGTCGTGCAAGCGTCTGCCGATGTGCTTGCCTCTGGTGGTACCGATGTGACGCGTCTGCCAGAAGGTACGGCAGCTGACGCATTCGCGCTGCCGCCTGATGCTGCAAACTGTAAGCTTCCACATTTGCGCTTAGCTGCAGGTGTGCATCCGCATAATGCAAAGCTTTACGACGACGCAATGGAAGCCCGCCTGCTTGAACGCTTGGCTGACCCGCGTGTTTGTGCGGTTGGTGAAGTGGGGCTTGACTACCATTACGACCTTTCGCCGCGTGATGTGCAGCGCGAGGTATTTCGCCGCCAAATTCGTTTGGCGCATAAGACTGGTTTGCCGCTGGCGCTGCATATTCGCGAGGCTCACGACGAGGCATTCGCTATTTTGCGTGAAGAAGGCTTTCCTTGTGCTGGCACCTTGTTGCATTGCTTTGACCTTGATTGGGAAACGCTTGAACCCTGGGTTAATCAGGGGTGTTATGTTGCACTTGGCGGAGCGCTTACCTTCGGGCGCTGCCAAGACACACGCGATGCGGTAGCGCACTGCCCCCGCGAGTTGTTGCTTACCGAAACCGATTCGCCGTACATGACGCCCGAGCCGATGCGTGGGATGCCGTGTGGTCCAGCGCATGTGACGTTTACGGCGGCGCGTATGGCTGACGTGCTTGGTGCAGCTGCCGGAAACAATCGATGCGCAGTGCTTCATCAGTTGGCGGAAAATGCATACAAGCTGCTTGACCGACCGCCGACAGCGTGGCAACGTGCGGCGGCAGAAGTGCGTGATGGTGCGTGTGCTGAAGGGTGCATCAAGGGGGATGCGCTTGCAGGGGACGAAAGGACGAGACAATGAAACGCCTGATTATCGTTGGTTCTCCGCGAACTGAGGGCAAAAGTGCGATGCTTGCCGAGCTGTTATTTGAGGCTTGCATTGAGGAATGCCCTGAAGACGAAGTGTTTTTAGCCCCAGTTTCTACATTAGATATTTCAGGATGTGTGGCATGCGACTGGTGTCGCCGCCATGCTGAAGGCTCACTTTCGCCTGATGAGCAGGTAGAGTTGGAAAATGCAGAAGCTGAAGTTGTAGCTGCGGCAAGCAAGGGTAAGGGTAGTGCCTCGGGTGCTGCTGAGGGCGAAAAGCATCACCGTCATTGCGTCAAGCGTGACGACATGGATGATGTGTATCCGCTGCTTGATGATGCCGATGAGCTGATTGTTGTGTCGCCAGTGTACTTTGCGGGTGTGCCTTCCCAGCTCAAAGCGCTGCTCGATCGTTTTCAGCCGTACTTCTGGACAAAAACGCGCGCACGTAAGCGTCCGGCAACCTTGCATGTGGTTGGCGAAGGCGGAGACCCGCATGGTTTTGATCCGTTGGTGGGCAGCGTTCGCTCTGCTTGTGCTGTTGCTGGTTTTAGGCTCGAGCGCGTGCTTGATTGGGTCGGCAAAATCACTGACGACTATGAAATTACAGCAGAGGCTGATGAGTATGAAATTTCTGGTTCTCCTATCAGGCTGTATGCTCCAGGCGTTGTTGTTGATGATGTTCAAGAAGCCAACGAGCACAACTTCGACAATGTTTACGACTTTGCCGCGGCGCAGGATTTTGCAGGTACCACGCAGGGTTTTATGGATGAGCCGGACTTTGCAGGCGGATCGCAGGCTCGACCTGCAGCAAATCGTGCGCGTTTGAGTTTGGGAGAAAACGGTTCTAAACGCCAGGTTATTAAGCTTGACGAAGAAGGTAAGCGTGTTGACGATGCTCGCCGCGGCCGCAAACGCGCAGCTGATCGCAAGGGTGCTAACACCAAGCGCGGCACCAGTGGTGTGCAGCAAGCGCAGAATAAAAACCCACACGTAAAAGGTAAGGGTGGCCAAGGTCGCGCCGGCTCGCAGGGCGGTGGCCAAGGTCGCGCCGGCTCGCAGGGCGGTGGCCAGGGCAAAGGTGGCCCGCAGGGTGGGCAAAATCGTAGTGGCAAGAAATCGAACAAATCGGCCAAGAACAACAAACAGGGGAGCCGCCGTGGCTAGCTTATCTCCGCTTGCAAATCCAAGTATTACACGCGAAGTTTTGGCTGAACATGGCTTGACAGCGAAGTATTCGCTTGGGCAAAACTTCCTGGTAAATGATGCCATTCTGCAAAAAATCGTTGCGCTTGCCAAACTTGATGGCACAGACCGCGTGCTTGAGATTGGTCCGGGTATTGGCACGCTGACTATTGCGCTTCTCAAAAACGCCGCGCAGGTAACCTCTATCGAGCGCGATACCGACCTACCAGCCGTGCTTGCAGAAACGCTTGAGCCCTGGGCAGACCATTTCTCGCTCATTCAAAAAGATGCTCTTGACCTGCAGCTTTCTGACCTTAATGCCGCTGCAATGCCAAATAAACTGGTGGCAAACCTTCCTTATGCTGTGGCCGCAACGGTTGTGCTTGACTATTTTGAGCGTATTGACTCGCTGGAGTCTGCGACGGTGATGGTGCAAAAAGAAGTCGCAGATCGTATGGCTGCAGAACCTGGCACAAAAAACTACGGTGCTTATACCGTAAAACTGCGTTTATATGCCGAACCTGCTGGACGTTTTCTTGTCGGCCCAAACAACTTCTTCCCACCTCCGCGCGTTGATAGTTCGGTTATCAGGTTGAATCGTCGCCCGCTTGTTGACGAGGCGGGCGAGCCGGTTGACGGAAAAACCCTTGCGGCTGCCGCAACCATGGCAGATGCAGCTTTCGCCAGCCGGAGAAAAACGCTTTCGAATTCCTGCAAAACGTACTTTGCCGGAAGGGGGGCGGCACATGCTTCAATTACCGCAAACCTACCTGAGTTGTTTAAATTAGCTGGAATTGATGCAAAGCGTCGTGGCGAGACGTTAGAGCTGCAAGAGTTCATAAAACTCGGAAAAGCGCTGCTTTCGCTTCAAAATCCAGCATCGTAAACTCCCAGGTAAAAGGCCACTTCTGTCAAACTGACAATTGACCCACCAGTTAATTGCTACTGAAATAGGGGCATTGCGTGAAGAAGGTAATTCTCGGTTGACCAACGTGATATTATGTCGCCTCGTCATTTGTGTGTTTGAAGAAATGAGTAATTATGGATCTTGCTAAGCAAGCGCAAATCGTTGACTCCATCCATGACACCCTGAATGATTTCGTTGGTCAGCGCCTGAAGGTGCGTGCCAATATGGGCCGTTCGAAAATCATCGAGAGTGAAGGTATCTTAAAGCAGGTGCATCCGCAGCTGTTCATCATGGAAGTTGATCGTAAGCGCGGTCGCACTGCTCGTCAGTCCTACCAGTACGTTGACGTGCTGACTGGTATGGTTGAGCTGTCGCAGAATGGCGAGTCGCTCTTTGAGCCGTTTATCCCCGAAGACGACGAGCCTGGTGTCGAGCCTATTGAAGCGCTCGAAACTACTGAACTTGAGGAAAAGGTTCTTTCCTAGTTCGTGGGTTTATTCGGCGCTTATAGTAAGCGCTAGCAAAATTGGCGTCGCGAAAGCGGCGCCATTTTTGTGTTCATGAACATTTTTCGTAAGCGCAAAATATCGTTTGACAAGGTGTACGCGAACGAGGAAAATACTTTCTCGCGCATAGCGCAAAACCCATGGGGATGTAGCTCAGCTGGGAGAGCATCACGTTCGCAACGTGGGGGTCGTGGGTTCGAATCCCATCATCTCCACCATGGAAATCTTAGGGTCGCCGGTTGCCGGCGGCCTTTTTAATTTTGCGGTTCAGTGGGATTCGAACCG
>CAVEUW010000011.1:0-43619 GCA_963619015.1 Senegalimassilia sp.
GAGCAGGGGACTCATAATCCTTTGGTTCTCGGTTCGAATCCGGGTGGGCCCACCACAAATTCCCATAACGGCCTTGTCGTTAAGCGACGGGGCCGTTTTTTGTTTTGCGGCTTGCGTTTCGTCGAATTTCATTCAGACTGAACAGGCGTAACGTGTTCGGTATCATGAGCTCTGCTTTTATCCTTGCGCCCTGGATACCCGTGAGCCCGTCTTTGAGCTACTAAAATATCCTTTTGCAGACGCCGCTTTTCCCTAAAGTTGCGTCGGGATTCCCTAAAGTAGCTCTCTATTCCCTAAGGTCCACCATGGCTATTCAATAACGCTTAGATACCTAGCCGGCACTTCATCGGCGAGCCATACTTTGTCGTTCCCGACATAGAAGCTATACCCGTCCTTTGCCGCTCGCGCAGCGAGCGTCACATTCTTGCTAATCGAGTGCGTCCCGCCATTTCAAAACAGTGTCGCGCCTAGCGGCGCTCCCTAATACGGGCCGAGCTTTCGCTCGGCCCTACGAAGTTGATGTTGCGTGAATTAGGCCATCGGTGAACATCGCCCACCAGAGCCAAATTCCGCTCTTGCAAAATAGAGGGCCTTCAAGTATCTTTTTGAATCAACTGAGCACTACGACTTTTTGGCCGGCTGCATCCCATCGGTTTTATGCGCGCAGCCGGCCTTTTCGTTGAATTCGCAGCATACCTACGAGCAGCATACCTACGAGAGTGATTTGAGGGGAAAACATGAGCGGCGACAGCTTTGAAGCAAGCAAGAAACGCAGCGACCAAATTCGCGCAGACCTTTCCGTGAACCCGGGCAACTATTGCATGCTGACCGGCGACCGTCCGACCGGCCGTTTGCACCTTGGCCATTATTTCGGCACTATTCGCGAGCGCGTCGCGCTGCAGAACATGGGCATCACCACGCGCATTGTCATCGCCGACTACCAGGTCATCACCGACCGCGACACGACCGAGCACATCCAAGACAACGTCTACAACATGGTGCTTGACTACCTGGCCTGCGGCATCGATCCGGAAAAGACCATCATCTTCACGCACTCCGCAGTGCCCGCACTCAACCAGCTTATGCTGCCGTTCCTTTCGCTGTGCACCGAGGCTGAACTCGAGCGCAACCCAACGGTGAAGTCCGAGCAGGAAGCATCAGGGCACGCACTCACCGGCCTGCTTTTGACCTACCCGGTGCACCAGGCTTGCGACATTCTGTTCTGCAAGGGCAACATCGTCCCAGTTGGCAAAGACCAGCTGCCGCACATCGAGCAGACGCGCCAGATTGCCCGCCGCTTCAACGAGCGTTACGGTCGCGTGTTCCCTGAGCCCGACGGCCTGCTGACCGACGCCGTGCTGATTCCTGGCCTTGACGGTCGCAAGATGTCGAAGAGCTACGGCAACGCCATCAGCCTGTCAGCTACCGCTGAGGAAACCGCCAAGCTCATCAAGAAGTCGCAGACCGACTCCGAGCGCTTCATCACCTTCGACCCCGACAATCGCCCGGGCGTTTCCGCGCTGATCACCACCGCGGCTCTTTGCACAGGCCGTGGGGAAGTGGAAATCGCCGAGGAAATTGGCAACGGCGGCTCCGGCACGCTGAAGAAGTATGTGACCGAAAGCGTCAACGAATATTTGGCGCCTATCCGTGAACGTCGCGCTGAGCTTGCCCAGAACATGGATGCCGTCAAAGAAATCCTGCACGAGGGCAATCGCCGCGCAAACGAGATCGCCAATGAAACGCTTGGCGAAGTTCGCGAAGCTATGGGTATGGTGTACTAATCGCGCCACTCGTTCTATTTACGACAAAAGGCCTGCATAAGCAGGCCTTTTTCGTTGTGGAAGAAGTTTAGGCGTATAGGCAGCAGGGAATAGGCGTCATAGGTATTTGAAGGCGAGCCATGGCGCCGGCGCGTACGTATCTATTCGCTCGCAAACTCTTTCGCCAAGGCGCGCGTTTTCGCAATTAGCTTGCGGTAAATGCGATCGCGAATCCACGGCTCGGTTGAAAGTGCCACCGCATCGTCGAGCGGCGCCCAACGAAGCGCGCTGTTTTCGTCGGGCTTCACCGCAAGCGGCGCCGACGGGTCGGCAACGGCCAAATACGTGACATTTAAATGCAAGTGCGAACTCACGTATTCGCCGCGCTTTTCGTGCCCGTCAACCGTTAGCACTTCAAGCGATAGCAAACCCCCAGGTCCAACTGGAATAAGCCGCGCATCCGTGACGCCTGTCTCCTCGGCAAGCTCACGCAGCGCCACCGCCGCTAAGTCACGCTCGCCATCGGCATGCCCGCCAATCCAGCTCCACGAGTCATAAATGTTGTGGTACTCCAGAAGCGTTTGGGTAAACGTCGGGTCAACCGTCCAAATCGAGCACGCCATATGCGCTGGCGCCGTGCGATCAAACACTGCAGGGTCGCTATCTAGCTGCCGCAATATAAATACCTTGTCGGCTGCTTCCTGCTCGTTTGCCGGCTCGAAGGCGGCGATATCTTCGCGAATTCCCATTTATTTCTCCGATGCTTATTGTTTATTTCACTTGCTACGCGTTCGTTCACAAGGCCATTGCGCTCGCACGCACGCTTGTCCACAAGGCCATTGCGCTCGCGCGCTCGGTCGCTCACAAGGATACCACCCCTGCCAATGCCCTCGCGGTTCCTCAACTTCATCATAGGCGTTTATCGGGTTATCAACATTCCCGATAATGAAGCATCTATATAAACTGACAGCATTTGCCTTGTGCGCAGGTCAAATTCGTGGTTTCATGGAACGCGTCGCAATTTGCGCCCGTATTCACCCTCCAATGTACCCAGAATGCGCGGCGCCGGTAATATTTACGAACAAGAAAGGCTTACCATGGCAAAGAAGAACATCCCGTACGATCAGAAGTACTACGATCCCGAGATTGAGACGATGCCGCGCGAAGAACTTGAGAAGTTGCAGCTCGAACGTCTTCAAACCATGGTCAAGTACGCTTACGAAAACGCTCCGTACTACAAGCGCAGCTTCGACGAGGCCGGCGTTTCCCCCGAAGACATCAAAACGCTTGCCGACTTCCAGAAGTTCCCGTTCATCAACAAGCAGACCGAGCGTGATACGCAGCACGTCGGCAGCTTCTTCGGCGAACTGTGCACCGTTCCCGAAGACGACGTCATCTTCATGGCTACCTCTTCTGGCTCGACGGGCGTGCCCACGGTCAGCCCCTTCACCCAGGAAGACTTCGACCTGTGGCAGGACACTGAGGCTCGCTTGTTCTGGCAGGCTGGCATGCGCCCGAACGACCGCTACGTGCACGGCCTGAACTTCGCGCTGTACGTTGGCGGCCCCGACGTCATTGGCGCTCAGCGCTTAGGCGCGCTTGCTATTTGGGCTGGCGCAATTCCTTCTGACCGCCTGATGTTCGTGCTGCAGCAGTACCAGCCCACCGTCATTTGGACGAGCCCCTCGTATGCTTGGGCGCTTGGCCAGAAGGCGAAGGCAAAGGGCCTTGATCCGCGCACCGATTTCAACATTCACACCATCATTGTTGCTGGTGAGCCGGGTGGTTCTATCGCTTCAACGCGCGAGGCTATCGAAGATCTGTGGGGCGCGAAGGTTGTTGACTTCTTCGGCCTGTCCGACATTTACGGTGCTTGTGCCGCCATGTGCGAAGCCAAAGATGGCCTGCATATTGTGGAAGACCAGATTCTGGTTGAAACCGTCGATCCTACGACTGGCGAAGTGCTCGAGCCCGGTTCAACCGGTGAGCTCACCTACACCACGCTCATGAAGAAGGCTCGCCCGATGATCCGCTTCCGTTCCGGTGACATCGGCTACGTTTCCACCGAGAAGTGCTCTTGCGGTCGTACCCACGCCCGCATTCACGTAACCGGCCGCAAGGACGAAATGTTCATCGTCGGCGCCGTGAACGTGTTCCCGTCCGACGTTGAATACGTCGTGCGCAAGGAAGAGGGCCTGACCGGCGAATACTCCATCCGTGTATACGACGAGAACTTCTCTACCCGCTACGAGGTGTCCGTTGAGCGCGCTCTTGGTTCTGACGAGCCCTACGACCAGGTTGCCAAGCGCGTCGAGAAGGCGTTGAAGGCTCACACTGGCGTGCGCCCGGCTAAGGTTATCGTGTATGATGCAGAAAAGCTCGGAACGTCGAGCGAACACAAGGCCAAGCGCTTTATTGACGAGCGCGACTCCGCTAAATAACTGCTCATCGCGTTAAGGAAAGAGGCTCATTATGGCAATCGAATTCTCGGTTTCCGGTCAGCATTACCTGTTCAATGTCCAAACTTTCGCACACACCGTGTTGGCGCTTGGTGGCGACGCGTATCACTACGCGCTGCGTGACCGCACGACCCAAGGCGTCATCGACGACGTTGCCGCCGGCGTGTCAGAACTCGGCGTTGTGTTTGAAACTTCCGAAACTGCCGATGCGCTCAACGCTGCATTTGACCAGGCAGGGCTTGAATTCGTGCAGCTGAAAGAATCGGCTCCGCGCATTGCGCTGCCGGCAAGCCATCCGTTGGTGAATGCGAAATCGCTTTCGCTTGATGTGCTGTCCGATTACCCGTACGTGTACTTTGACCAGGGCGAAGACGCGCCGGCTGCCTTCTTTGAAGAAGCACTGGGCGACAAGCCCCGCGCGAAGTCCATTGCAACCACCGACCGCGCAAGCCTGTCCGAGCTGATTGTTGCGCTGAACGGCTACACCGTTACCAGCGGCATTTTGGTTGGCATTTCTGACGGCGCGGGCCTGAACACCGTTCCGCTTGATACTGACGTGAAGCTGTATCTTGGTTACGTTAAGAAGAAGGGTACCGAGCTTGACGGCACGGGCAAGCGCTTCGTCGAAACGCTTGAGCAGAACTTGGAAAAGTACGCGAAGTTCTAAGTTGCAGGTGCTATAAGTCGGCCTTAGTGCAGGCACTGTAGGTCGGCACTCAGCGCAGGCGCCATAGTTCAGATTTAAGTTGGGCTTACCATAGTTCATATTTGAGTCGCATTTATAATGTTTGCACCAAACGCCAGCGGGCAAAACTCGCTGGCGTTTTTTCTTGCTAAGAAACTTGTTGGCTGCGAATACAAAATCGCCAGCCGTAATCTCAAAGCAGGTATAATTTTTTGTAGTGTGAAATTTTATCGAAAGGGATCGCGATGGAATCTTCTACGCTCTCTAGAAAATCGCTAAGGGTTTTTCTTGCTCTGGTGCTTGCGTTGGGCCTGTGTTGGATGCCTGGCTTTGCATTGGGTGAAGCGAATTCAGCTCAGAACACCAACGAAGCAGATGCTTCCGTATCATTAGCTACCTTCCCTGACGTTGATTACGGCCCGGACAGCTGGTATGCAGAGGGCGTCACCTTCTGTTCTGACAAAGGTCTTATCACGGGATATGACAGTGGGCTGTTTGGAGTAGGAGTCCCCTTGACCCGGGCGCAGATGGTCACTATCTTGTGGCGCAACGCTGACCCACAGGCTGCAGCGGCTTACAAAAACGTGCAGGCAACCACCGAGAACACAACAGGCATGTTCGACGTCTCGTCATATCACTGGTATACGGGTGCTGCGAACTGGGCTGTTGAGAATAACGTCATTAATGGATTTGGCGGCATAGAATTTCGACCTGACGACTACGTTACTATGCAGCAGTTTGTGACCATCCTAGCTAACTACTGCGCAAGTTCCGACCGCGATGCCGCGGACTTGAGTTACCTTTTTTACTTCGTTGACGGCTGGCAGACTGATACGTGGGCTCAGTACTCGATTGCTTGGGCTACAGAAGTCGACTTGGTTCATGGCTATGACAGGGGAGACTACCGCGAGCTTTGCCCCAAGGAAACCATCAGCCGCCAGCGTGCTGCAACCATTTTGAAATCTGCTTTCGACAAGGGCGTGCTGACTGACAATCCCTCAGACGGCGGTTCAGGCGACACTGATCCCGACCAGACAACGAACCCCGACGATCCGACGCCTGAACCGACGCCGACGCCGGATTCTTCAACCGATCCGACACCCACTCCAAACCCGGATACAACAAAGCCTGATAAGACAACAGATCCGCTGAAAATAGATTCAAGCGTTGACAATCCTGCTTCATTAAATTCTGGGGAAAGCTGCTACCTTTATACCAACAACGTAATAAAAAGTGTCGCCTCATCAAATAGCAGCATAATGACCTATGAGTTAGCCAGTAACAAATCGTTGAACGTTTACGCTAAAGAGCCCGGAAACGCAACGCTGACTATCACCGATATTAATGGGTCAACTGCTACATTCAGTGCTGTTGTCACGAAAGTCTCCTATTCTGGCGACAAAACATTTACTGCCACTCGATACGATTCAACGATTGCTGCCCCTTCATTCAATCGACTCGATATGAGTTCGTATCTCACATATACAAATATGATGTGGCTTGAGTGGCGTGATAGTGCGACAAACTACGACGGCTATGAAGTCTGGTACAGTAATTCTCCTGATTTCGACAAGATAAACTGCAAAGTTTATGCCAACTCATACAAGCCTTCCGATGGATGTCATTATACGAACTTTACTGTTGGTGTTGGAGATTCTTACTATGTAAAGGTTCGCGCATTTACCTGTGATGGCGATACTCAGGTTGCTGGCAACTGGTCCGAAGTTAAGCAGATTGATTCCTATAATTACAATAAAGAAGCTTCAGGGTCTGCTCAGTACTCATACGAAATTTTCAATTTGAATACTTCATATTCGGACCTCTATTCAGGTTGCAGCATTCCTGTGTTTATCAAAACTGACGCTCCTAGTGCAAATCCAATCCGAATTGTTGATGCAGAAGGAAAGAGTGTGATCCCTGGCAGTTCCGCTAACGCAAACTGGAGCGAACATGAAGGCACTTATGATGATATCTACTATTCAACTTCAGATGATCGACTGAGCGATCTAAGAAAAGTCGAAGGTGGTTATGTTGGCGTACTTAAACTAAGTGCTGGGCAGCAGACCATTCGTTTGCTTGAGGACAGCAAAGATGGGTATGTTGTTGGAAAGACTATGACTGTAAGCGTGCTGGACACGACAGCTGAAAGAGAAGCATGGATGCAGTCTGTCCTAGATAGTTGCACAACATCAAGCATGACTTCGTTCGAAAAAATGTCTGCTGTATGCAATTATCTTCTAAACGACCTTGGATTCCGTTACTTGACAAATGACGGTGCAAGCTCAGCAAAACTATTAACTCTCGCAACTCAACCTAACTCGCCTTACTTTGTTTCATATCGCTGGGATTCATACACGTCACCAGCAGTGCTTTGTGAGTTTGCTGACCTCATCGGAGGGTTTGATGATATTCACAATTGTTATAATGACTATCCGCGAGGTTCTGCGCAGTGGTCTAGTATGCATTACCTCTGTAGAGTGACTATTGGTAGTGATGTTAGGTACTACCAAGCGTGTCCGTTTGCTGACTCTGGTGTAGTTAGCTATAGCCTGATTGATTTTTCCAACACTTCCGCAATGAATCGGTTGGGATAGTTAGTGGGTTCACTTATGTAATCGCTGCTACCATGGGTCTCGATGACTCGGCTGCGATATTGGCATTTAGCTAATAACGTGCCATTTTTTCTCGGCGTACTAGGTTTTCTGGTACGCCGATTTTTTACTATCGATTCAGCCATTAACCGTACTTTTGGTGGTTGTGCTGGGCGAATGGGCGCATCGTTTGCGGCTTTGCGCTATGCTAGTTGCCGAAATTCCTTAGACGGGAGCACTCATGATTGAAATTTTATGGCATGGCCGCGGCGGCCAAGGCGCCTTCACAGCGGCTCGCTTGCTTGGCGCTGCAGCCTCGCTTTCGGGCGAGCGCTATGCGCTGGCTTTCCCCTCGTTTGGCCCCGAACGTCGCGGTGCGCCAATGCGTGCATTTACGAAGATCTCTGACGCGCCGATTGGTGATCGCAGCGCAGTTTCAAAGGCTGACTTCGTCATCTACTTGGATGGCACGCTGCTTGATGCGAACTGGGCAGACGAATTGAAGCCTGGTGGAATTTGTTTGGTGAATACCACCGATGCGCCAGCTGACCCGCGTTTGATTGCTATTGATGCAGATGGCATTGCTAAACAGATGCTTGGCCGTCCTATTCCAAATACGGTGTTTTTAGGCGCGCTTACCGCGTGCGATTGCGTTTCGCGTGCTGATATTGAAGAGGCTATTCGTGGGTACATGCCGGCGAAGCTCCATGAGAAGAATATCGCGGTTGTGGAACATGCGGCTGGCCTAGTGGCAGAAATGCTTGCCGCTAAAAGTGGGGAAGGCGAAGGTGCCGAGGGCGAAAGCGCGTCCGAAGGTGTTGAAGGCGCTTCGGTCATCGAGGGTGCGAATGCTGGCACAGACGCCACCGCTCCTGCAGCCGCAGGTGCACACAGCCGCAGCGCACACGCATCCCTAGAACATGTATGCACCTTGCGCGATAGCGTGCCCCCGCTTGAAACCTTCGTTAATTCCACCTGCTACGAGGCCGGTTACCTCACGCAGATTAATGCTGGCTGGCGCAATGTTCGCCCGGTGGTGAACCTTGATGCATGTACGGGCTGTTTGCAGTGTTACATGGTGTGCCCCGATGGCGTTATTTACAAGGTTGCTGCTGAAAACAAAGCAGGTGTTGGCGTTGCCATTGACCTGGACTTTTGCAAGGGCTGTGGCGTTTGTGCTGCCGCCTGCAAATTCGATGCACTCGCAATGGTCGACGAAGCAGCAGCGAAAGCTGCCGAATCAGCAGATCAGAAGGAGGCGACGGCCTAAATGAAACGGTTCTTATCCGGCGACGAAGCCTTTGCCGAAGGCGTCCGTTTGGCTCGCCCGCAGGTTATTTCCGCATATCCCATCACGCCGCAAACGGTTGTTGTCGAACGCCTCTCTGAAATGGTAGAAGACGGCTCGCTTGCCGCTGAATATGTGCATGTTGAATCCGAGCATTCGGCGCTGTCCTGCGCGATTGGCGCTTCGGCTACCGGTGCCCGCACATTTACGGCTACCTCTTCGCAGGGCTTGCTGTACATGGCCGAGTGTTTGACGTATGCGGCCGGCGGAAGGTTCCCCATCGTAATGATGAATGCAAACCGCGCTACAGCACTGCCGTGGAACATTTACGGCGACCAGCGCGATTCATTGGCGCTTTTGGACCATGGTTGGATTCAAGCCTACGCGCAAGACAACCAAGAGGCGCTTGACCTGGCACTTATGGCATATGCTGTGGCGGAAGATCCTGAAGTTCGCACGCCCTTTATGGTGAACCTGGACGGTTTTGCACTCACGCACACCTACGAAAGCGTTGATATTCCCGAAGCTGCACAAGCTGATGCTTTCTTGCCGCCGTATAACGGGGAAGGTAACCGCTTTGATTTCGAAAACCCGGTGAACATTGGCTATTCAGCGGGCCCTGAATTCAATCGCTATTTCAAGCATGCTGAACATGAAGCCATGCTTGGTGCTGCTGCTGCAGTAGAGCGTGTGGAAGCGCGCTTCGCAGAGGTATTTGGTCGTCAGTACCCTGGCATGATTGAAACCTACGAATGCGACGATGCCGACGTGGTACTGATCACGCTCGGTTCTATTGCCGGCCTGGCACGCGAACGCTGCCGTGAACTGCGCGCTAGTGGCGTGAAAGCTGGCGTTATCCGTATTCGCTACATGCGTCCGTTCCCGGGTGCGCTCATAGCGCAGGCTGTTCGCAACGCAAAAGCGGTAGGCGTACTGGAAAAAGATATCAGTTTCGGTGCAGAAGGCACTGTTATGACCAATGTATGCTCAGCGTTGCAGCAGGCTGGCTGCGCGCTTCCGGTGCTGAATTTCGTTGGAGGCTTGGGCGGCGACGATATCACGGTCGCACAGATGCGCGGCATGTTTGAGACCCTAACTCAGGTAGCAGCTGGCCGCATCGAGCCTGCCGATTGCCCGCGCGTCGGGTTCTTGGGAATTGATTCTATCGCCGACGAACTAGGAAACCCGTGCTGTGAAGGCGACGGTGACAGCGACGCTTCTCAAGGCGTTACCACGGAAGGGGGGCGATAGGCCATGGCTATCAATGCAAAGAACATCACGCAAGACGAATTCTTCTTTGGTCACAAGGCCTGTGCTGGTTGCGGCGGATCGCTTGCTGTTCGTCAGGCGCTGAAGGTCTTAGGCCCAAATGCAGTGACGGCGCTTCCTGCCGGCTGCATGAGTGCTGTTGGCTTTAACTTCCCGCAGCTTTCTTTCGCCAATAATGCAATGATTACACCCTTTGCAGCTACTGCAAGCGTGCTGACTGGCATCGAAGCGGGCTTGCGTGCGCAAGGCATCAAGCCTGATGATTGTACGGTTGTTGGCTTTGCTGGTGACGGTGGTACGGCTGACATTGGCATTCAGGCGCTCTCGGGCGCAATTGATCGCAACGACGACGTGCTCTACATTTGCTACGACAATGAAGCCTACATGAACACAGGCATTCAGAAGAGTTCGCTGACGCCGTTTGGCGCGAAGACGACCACAACGCCTGCTGGCAAGAATTCGCACGGTTGCTTAACTGAAAAGAAAAACGTTTTCGAAATTGTTGCCGCGCATGGCATTCCCTATGCCGCAACGGCAAGCGTTGGGTATTTGCCCGATTTCCTGAAGAAGCTTGAACGTGCAAAGGAAATTCACGGGACGCGCTTTATCCATGTGATTGCGCCGTGTCCGACTGGTTGGGGATGCCCCGAGGCCGACATGGTTGATATTGCGAAAGATATCGTCGATTGCGGCCTGTGGTACCTGGCTGAATACGAAGGCCCTGCGTTGTGCGGTAAGTCTGGCGGTTCGTTTAAGTTGAATCGCAACCCGAAGGAATTCACCAGTGTCGAGTCGTACCTACGCCGTCAGGTGCGTTTCAAGGCGCTTACCGATGAAGAGGTAGCTCAGGTGGAAGCCGGCCGCGACGCCAAATGGGAGCAGATGCGCCGCGATTGGGCATAACCCCAAGCATTATCGTAAAGCAGCAAATGACCTGCAAGAATGTTTCGTGGGTGCGAGCGAGAGCTCGCACATTAATAGGCGCTCGCGTAGCGAGCGTCACATTATCAAACACTATGGCAACGTTTGGACCCGATATAACGGGGCAATACGAATTGACTAACCCGATGCCAACTCACTATTTCTCGTGGTTGCCTTTGCCTTGGCGCGACTGGGTACCTTGGCGCGACTGGCGCTGTTTACCAGCTTCGGTCCAACGCTTTGTAACTGCTTCTCGGCGTTGACGTTCCGCGCGAATTTCGCTTGGACGTCGGCGACCTGAAGCGGCGCTCGCGCCCCTGTTCGCGTTCCCGTTTGCGTCCCTATTAACGCCCGCGACATGCTGCCCACCAGCCGTATTCGTTACAGACTGCCCACCAGCCGTATTCGCACTTGCGATGCGGTTCGTAACCCCATTCGCATTCGTGCCCGACTGTCCAGCAGCTGGCAAGGCCCTGCTCGCACGAGGCATTTCGGCATCGGGTGCTTCTTTACCCGTCAACTTCTTATGCAAATCCATGCGCATCGAAGCGTATTCGGTAACCAACAGCACCAGCAAAATGCACATGACAATCAAGTAGCCAATTACTGCGCCCGGCAAGCCAGTGAAATTCACCAGTAGAATCGGAACGAACACGCTAAAGCCAAACGTAATCAAATACAGCTTGGTAACGGCTCGCTGGCGACGCAGCACGGTGATGACCTGGTACAAAAACTCGATGGCTGCCGTAACGGCACCTGCAGCAAGCATCACGAAGCACAGCCCGCGGTAGGGTTCAAAGTCAATGCCGTACAGGATGCTTAGCAATGTAAGGCCAAACCAGTTCATGATCAAAGCCATCACGCCGGTAATAGCCAAAATTACCAAGCAAACAACCAAAATGATCAGGTCAAACTTCTTTCGCTTGCTGGGGTCGGCCCAAGCTTCAGCCATGCGAAGTAGTAATGGTTTATACACAAAACCGCTGATCAGCAAGATAGCATGAGCAGGGAAGTAAAGCGCGTTGTAATACAGCTGATTGTCGTAGGTGAGCACGCCTTCCATGACAAACTTCGGCATGTTGTCAATTAAGTTATACATAAACAGCGCCATGAACAGCGGAAAGCACTGCTTCATAAGCCCGATAACGTTGCCAAAATTCACGCGGCGCGATTTCGGAGTTTCGAGCATCGCAAGCGGGAAGGTGAAAACCGCAAACGTAAGCGCCGCCGCAACAGCCATCGCAATAGAGGCAGCAGCCACACTATGCGAAACCAGCAACACAAAGCTAAACACTAAAAGGCCAGCTAGCGACCTGAAAGCTTGCGACATTCCGGCCAAGTACAGCTTGTCTACCTGCTGTAAGCGGCCTTCGTACACATCAGCAAGCGCGTCAATCATCTTAAATAAGTACACGCCAATGCTCATGGTAAACATCGCTTCGCCGTAGCCGCGGAAATTGAGGTAGACAAGGCCCGCAAGCATCATAATGGCGCAGGTTAAAATACGATTTGCCTGGTAATCGGCAAAGGAGTATTCCTCATTTAAATCCGAAGCCTGAAAATTGCGAATTCCGTAATTGCCAATAAACATCAGCAGTAATGCGGTAACAAACGCCAGCGAAAACATACCAGCCTGTTCGGCGCCAGCAAGCTGCGTCACAACGATGGTCAAAATAGGGAAGACCATGCCCCATAGCCCAACGCCAATGCTGTTCCAAATATAGTCGCGCGACGTACGGCCAGATTCGTATTCGGCCTCTTGTTCGGCCAAAGTACGATCGTTTACGGCTCCAAGCAGGCGATTGCACCACGCCTCAAGCTTGCGCGTCAAATAGCTTTTTCTGTGTTTGGAAGTCTTCATCCCAAGTAGTATAGCCCGACCTGCCATTGACGCAGTGTTATTCCACAGCACCATCAACCCTTTTGCAGCCTGTTTTAAGGCTAGTGCATAATGTCAGGCTAGCGTTCAGGCTAGTGCCTCAAAAACGATAACAGCGAAAAAAGCGAGCAGTTACGCTTCAACAGCAAGAAAAGCGTGCGGGCGCGTCCATTGAATAGCGCATTCTTTTGCGCTGGCTGCATGCTTCGATTGGCAAATGGCCCAATGAACGACATCGCTTTTCCCGGCAAGCGTTATAATGCTTCCCAGTAAATAATCTTCACGAAGGAAGGACGTTTCCATGCCGGAAATGATTTCCGTTGAACAAGCCCGTGAACTGGTGCTTTCGCAAGTTTCTATGCTTGAAAGCGAAACGGTAGGGGTGCTTGATGCGGCTGGTCGTGTTGCTGCCGCTGACTTGAAATCCGATATTGATATTGCGCCCTTTGCGCATGCTGCCATGGACGGCTTTGCCTTGCGCGCCTCACAAATTGCAAGCGCAAGTGCCGCCGCCCCGGTTGAACTTGATGTCATTTACGAAATTGCCGCAGGTGACACCTTCGATGGTGAAATTCCCGAAGGTCAGTGCGTTCGCATTATGACTGGAGCTCCGCTGCCTGATGCAGCAGATGCCGTAGTGAAGTACGAGATTGTTACAAACATTTCTAACGACGGTATGCCGGGTGGTCGCGTCGCGTTCACCGAGCCTACCAAAGAGCGTAGCAATGTGCGTGAGGCTGGAGAAGAAGCCCGCGCTGGCGAAGTCGTTGTTTCCGCAGGTGAAGTTATCAATTGCGCGGGTGCTGGCTTTTTGGCTGGCTGCGGTATTGTTGAAGTACCGGTCCCGCGTCGTCCGAAAGTAGCCATCATTTCGATCGGTTCTGAACTCGTTGACCCTACCGAAGTTCCCACGCCGGGTAAAATCCGCAATTCGAATAGCTATGCGCTTGCTGCCTGTGCACGCGCCGCAGGTGCTGAGCCAACTATTCTGCCAATTGTGGAAGACTCGCTTGAGGCTTTGAAAGCTGCTGTACTTGCTGCAACTAACGAATACGATTTCGTTGTTTCCTCAGGCGGCGCTTCAAATGGCGACTTCGACTTTATCAAGCCTTGTGTCGAACAGCTCGGCGAACTTATGATGACAATGGTGAACATGCGCCCGGGCAAAGCGCAGACGTTCGGCATTGTCAACAATACGCCAGTCTTTGGCCTGCCGGGCAACCCCGCCGCGGCCTACTGTGGCTTCGAAATGCTAATTCGCCCCGCGCTTCGCAAAATGCAAGGTTATACGAACCTAGATCGCCCGCGGGTTCGTGCGCGTCTGACAAAGGACGCAAAGAAAAAAGACCCGCGCCGCATTTATCTACGTTCAACACTTTCTAAAGATGACCAGGGTAATTACGTTGTGGAACCCGCGACGAATCAAAGCTCTGGTCTGTTTGGCGTGCTGCAGCGCAGCAATTGTTTAGCTATTATGCCGGAAGGTGGCGAAAGCCGAACTGCCGGAAGCGAAATCGAATGCATTTTGCTCGACGTTTCTGAAGACGTTTGTTTGTAACGCACATAAGGTGACGCTCGTTTGTGTAGCTCTTAGCTTTTAAATATTTGCGGCACAAGCCACCTTTAATAAGTACTCCAGAAAGGACCTCATAATGTCTCACGACCACGAAGCTACACCGTTAACGTTCGCAATCATTACGTGCTCTGATACACGCGGGATGAAGCAAGACACTGCCGGTGCGGCTCTTGAGCAACTAATTGCCGACAATGGCTGGACGTGCGCAAGCCATGTGGTCGTGAAAGACGAAGTTGACCAAATCAGCGCCGCCATTGTTGATGCGTGCGATACGGTAAATGCTGATGTTGTTCTGACCTGCGGCGGAAGCGGCCTTTCGCTGCGCGATGTTACCCCTGAAGCCACGCAGGCTGTTTGCGACCGCAATGTTCCGGGTATCGCTGAGGCTATGCGAGCGCACAGCTTGGCTATCACGCCATTTGCAATGCTTTCTCGAGCGCTCTGCATGCAGCGCGGAACGCACCTGGTTATCAACTTGCCGGGCAGTGAAAAGGCAGCACGCGAGAATTGGGAGGGCATTGTGGCCGCTCTTCCACATGCCGTAAAAATGATGGCTGGCGGCGGCCACTAAAGCGCTTGTTAATCTATTCGTTCTTTTCTGCAACCAGCAGCAAAATGCCGCCAATGATATTGCAGAAGATGAGCGTACAAACTGCGAAAACGGTCGTGTTTGCTTTTTTGCCCTTATAGATTCCGTAGGTGTAAACAGTCATAGGAATCATCCAGCAAAGAGCAACGATGGTCCAGCACCAGGTAACACAGCTAATAATAGCCATAATGAAAGCAATTAAGCAGAGCGTGTTGTCTGTTTGGCTGCGATTATAAATAACGTCTTGCTGGGCTGTAGGGACACCGTAGTTTGGCTGCGTATAGGGTTGCTGCTCTTGCGCAGCATAGTTTACGTCCTGCGAATATGCATTTTGAGCTGCGTCGTTTTCGACAGGTTGTGCCTGGTAGGCCGCCGGTTGAGCCTCATACGAAACTGGAGGTTGTGGTGCTTGGGCTGACGTGATGGCGGTTTGATTTGCCGGGGCAACAGCTGCTGTGTTGGGAGTGCCGCAAGAACCACAGAAGTTGGCTCCCTCAGATAATTCGGCTCCGCAGTTGGTGCAGTTCATAATTGATTCCTTACTCTCGGATGGAACAACTGAAACCATTAAACAACAGTTCACATCATATAACGTTGAACAACTCTTAATCTATTTTAATCCGTTTGCGTTGCTAAGTGGTTACATACGGGTGCTGTGCGTTGGCCGAGTGCTATACTGATTCGCGTTAAAAATTCCTGATAAAGTAAAGGTTTGAACATGGCTGACAGCACGCAACTTCCTAATGGTTTTACTGGTTTTTCAAGCAAGCGCCCAAGCAGTTTTACAAGCGCTGCCGATGCTGTGCGTGCACATGAAGCTGAACGTGCTGAAAACGGGGCTTCGGTTGCCCGTACGACAACTGCTCGTCGCAATACTGCCAATTTCTTGGCTAGCGACCCAGCACCGACATCAAATACTGCACTAGGTGCTAACGATGCTAATCAGCCTCGCGCAAAAGCATCGTTTGATCCAGAAAAGCTTGCTACCATTCCTGACAAAGATCGTCGCTGGTCATGGGTTGAAATTGACCTGAATGCTATTCGCCACAATTGCCAGCAGATGAGGCGCAAAATTGGAGCGGGCTGCCGTCTTCTGGCTGTTGTTAAGGCCGATGCATACGGACATGGTGCTGTTCGCGTGGCTAAAACGGCCCTTAATTCAGGTGCTGATTATCTAGCTGTAGCAACCGTTGAAGAGGGCATTAAACTGCGCGAAGCCATGATTAACGCACCTATTATGATTTTGGCTGAACCTCCTGCGGAATCAATTCCGCTACTGTTGGCTTACAAGATTATGCCTTCTATTTATACGCCTGAATTCGCTATTCAATATGCCGAAGCCGCTGATTCCATGGGGCTTAAGGCGCCGTTCCACCTGGCGGTTAATACCGGTATGAATCGCATTGGCGTTCATTGGGACGAAGTCGTTTCGTTTATGCAGACGGTGGGTTTCCATCGCGCGTTAGACCTTATTGGCACGTTCACGCATTTTGCGACCGCGGATTGCTCAGAAGTGCTCGACTTCCAGATTCAGGTGAAGCGCTTTATCGAGGCTACTGATGCAATGCGTGCGGCAGGTATCAGCCCGGGTATCGTACATTGCGCGAATTCTGCGGCAGCCATTCGTTATCCTGACGTGCACTTCGATATGGTGCGTTGGGGCATTGGCCTGTACGGCTATTACCCCTGCCCAGAATGTATGCCGCTTATCGATTTGAAACCTGCCATGAGTGTTCACGCGCGAATCACTGACACACGTTTGGTGCCAATGAGCGAAGGTGTCAGCTATGGCTTGAATTACCGCAGTTCGGGTAGTGTGAAAATCTGCACCATTCCCGTTGGATATGCTGACGGCCTTCGCCGCGCGCTTTCTAGCAAAATTGACTTTTTGGTCAACGGTGTACGCTGTCGTCAGGTTGGCAACATCTGCATGGACCAGTGCATGTTTGAGGTTGACCTGCGCTCATATGCCCGCCGCCAACGTATCGACCCGCAAATTGGCGACGAAGTAGTAGTCGTTGGTACACAGGGAGAAGCGGAAGTCAGCATCGAAACGATGTGTGACATCTTAGGCACCATTCCTTACGAGCTTCTGATTGCGTTCTCGCACCGCATGCCGCGCTATTACATTTAAGCGCTTGAGGTGCGTTTGGAAGTGTTTGGGGGCTTCTTGACCAACATGTCTGCAAATAAATTCGATCTTAATGATTTTGATCCGATTGCCTATATCAATGAGCCCCGCTGGCAGGCTTCACGCTTGGGCCTTGATCGTATCCGCGAACTGCTTGAACGCCTTGGTCGCCCACAGGACAAACTTCGCTTTGTTCATGTTGCTGGAACGAACGGCAAGGGATCTACCTGCGCTTATATCGCCAATATCTTGCAAGCTGCCGGCTATCGGACCGGATGGTTTTCAAGCCCTTACATCGAACGGTTTGAAGAACGCATTCGTGTTAATGGACAAAATATTTCTCTTGAAGCTTTAACGCGCGTGACGCTTGAAGTTCGCGAAGTTGCTGAAGCGATGGCGGTGCAAACCGGTGACCACCCAACAGAGTTCGAATTAATGACAGCTGTTGCACTCTTGCACTTTGCCCAGGTTGGTTGCAATATTGTTGTGCTTGAGGTCGGCCTGGGCGGGCGCCTCGATTCTACAAATGTGATCGATGCACCAGAGGTCGCGGTTATCTGTCGTATCGGGCTTGATCACACAAGCATGCTGGGCAACACCACAGCCAAGGTAGCTGCTGAAAAAGCTGGCATAATTAAGCAGGGTAGTACTGTCGTTTCTTGGCCGCAGGACAAACCTGCTATGGATGTTGTTACTGCAGCCGCCAGAAACGCAGGCGCCACGCTTACCTGCGCTGATTTCGCCAAACTCAGCATCAGCCCCGTTAAACGCATCGCCAATGAAACGCTGAAGGCTGGCCAAGCGCCTGCCGTTCGTCCCTTTACCTATAAAGGCGAGGCTTTTGAAACCACTCTGCTTGGTACCTATCAGCCTCAGAATGCCGCGCTTGCGCTCGAAGCAGTCGTTGCGTTGCAGCATCTTGGCTGGAAAATCCCAGATGCTGCGATAAAGCAGGGCGTTTTGAATACCCATTGGGCTGGCAGGTTTGAAGTGCTGCCCCATGTGCCAGGAAAACCAACAGTGGTCATTGACGGCGGACACAACCCGCAAGGTGCCCAGGTACTTGTCGATTCACTTACCGATGTATTCGCTGGCCAAAAGGTAGTTTTGCTCTCAGGTGTTATGGAGGACAAAGAGTACAAAACTATGCTCGCAACGGTTTTGCCTTCCGCAAGCGGTTTTGTAGCGGTAACACCTCATAACCCGCGCGCCTTGCCTGCGCAGGATTACGCAGAAGCTGCCCGAGTAATTGCACACGAACTACCCTCGGCGCCAGCTTGCGAAAACATCGTTGCGGCTTCCAACTACAATGACGCGGTATGCAAAGCGGAAAAGCTGGCAGGACATACGGGTATCATCTGTGCATTCGGCAGCTTGTACAGCATTCATGAAACAAAAGAAGCCCTGCGCGTGGCAGGGCTTCTAAAAGATTAATACGGGTTGCGCTCTAGCGGCACGCCTTCTTGCTTAATACGGGTTGCATTCCAGCGGCACGCCTTAATGCTTAATGCGGGTTACGTTCCTGTGGCACACCTTAATGCCTGCCCGCCATTAAACCTTACAAGTTGTCAATATATTCGACCAGGTCACCAACCGTTTCAAGGCCTTCGGGTTCACCGAAATCAATGTCGCACTTGTCTTCGAGCTCGCAAATCAGCTCAACCATGTCCAGCGAATCAATACCTAGCGAATCAAAGGTGGAATCTTCGTCAACGGTTTCCGGATCAATGTCTAGGTTTTCCTGCAGAATCTCTTTAATGGTATCGATGGTAGCCATGACGCCTCCCTTTCGTAAAGTTTCAACGCGACGTATGGTAGCACAATAAATAAGGCCGCCTAGCAACCTAGGCGACCTTAGCAATCAGTTTACAAGAACTATTATCTAGTCCTTCTGCTTCAGCAGGCCATAGCCACCATCTTCGCGGCGATACAGCACGTTAACAAGGCCGCTATCGCGGTCGGTGTAGGCAAAGAAATCGTGACCAAGCAAGTCGATTTGCACCAAAGCCTGCTCTTCAGTCATCGGAGCAAATTCGATTTCCTTCACGCGTACAACCTCGTCGTCCTCGGAAAGCTCAGCCATCAAGCTATCGGGGTCAAACTCGCCAACCGGTGCGACTGCTTCTTCACGAGGCTTGCGATCGAGTACACGAGTCTTAAACTTGCGAAGCTGACGCAACACCTTTGCAGAAGCGACGTCAATAGCCGCATACATATCTTCTTCAGCTTCTTCAACACGCACAATGTGACCCTTGGTGCGCAGCGTAACTTCGCAAACAGCAGGCAGGGCATTGGCGGGGTTCTTTTCCATCTGCAGGACGACTTCAGCGTCAAGCGGATTGATTTCCATTACCTTCATGGAGTTGCCGATTTTTTCTTCAGCATAGTCGCGCAGTGCATCGGTGACAGGCATTTTGCGTCCGGTGACTGTAATGGTCATAATTACCAACTCCTCTTTCACGTCGAACAAAAAAGCCCGACAGAATTCAGCCTGCTCATAGCTATAAAATAGCTAGTTGAAAAACCTTCGCAAGCCGACTCCTTCCGTCGAACCGTGATACAAGCATACCGCACTTTGAGACAGTTTTAGTGGCAAATTTCATTCTATTTTTGCAACGATTTAAAAACGTCAATGCAACGTTGCCGGGCGTGTCCAAAAAGCGTATGGCGAGAGCGCTTGGGAAGCAGTAATACCTTGCGGTATACTTTTGCTCACTAACACGTTTGTGCGCTTATCCGTTGCGCATTTTTGAAAGGATTCTCATGGAAGCTGCTGCTATTGTTCTGGCCGCTGGTGCTGGCACTCGCATGAAATCGAAAAAGCCTAAGGTTGCCCATGAGGTTTTAGGCCGCCCGCTTGTTCGTTGGGTTGTTGAAGCTGCAAAATCTGCCGGCGCAACCCGCGTCATTACGGTTGTCGGCCACGAAAAAGATCAGGTCATTCCCTTGGTTGAAGGCGACACGCAGGTAGTTGAGCAGGAAAAGCGCGACGGAACTGCAGGCGCTGTGCTGGTGTGTAAAGATGCTTTGGCTGATTTTGACGGCTCTGTCGTGGTGCTTACCGGCGACAGCCCGCTTATCAAGCCTGAAACCATTGCTCGCTTGGCTGAAGTTCGTGCCGAACAGAACGCTGCGGTTGTCGTGCTTACTATGAAGCTTGGCGACCCAACCGGTTACGGCCGCATTATTCGCGATGAAGCTGGCCAGGTTGAGCGCATCGTTGAACAGAAAGACGCAACGCCTGAAGAGGCTGCTGTCAACGAATGCAACTCTGGTTTCTACTGCTTTGATGCTCGCGCGCTTTTCGACGCATTAACCCAGGTCAATAACAATAACGCTCAAGGTGAGCTGTACTTGACCGACGTGCTGGAAATCTCGCGTAAGGCGGGTCGTCCGGTTCTTGCGCTTCCGACCGACGACAATACTGAATGCTTGGGTGTTAACTCTCGCATTCAGCTTGCCGAGGCCACCAAGGCTATGCAGCGTCGCATCAATAACGCACACATGGCCGCTGGCGTTACTATGACCGACCCTGATCAGGTATGGATTGGCCCCGATGTCACCATCGCGCAAGATGTCGAACTTCTGCCCCAAACCTTCCTTATGGGCAAAACTACCATTGGCGAAGATTCCGTTATTGGCCCGAACAGCCGCCTGACCGACACAACCGTTGGCACAGGTTGCACAATCGAAGAAACTGTTGCTATCGAAGCTCAGATTGACGACGAAGCCACTGCTGGCCCGCGCGCGTACCTGCGCCCAGCAACGCATCTGTGCCGTGGCGCTAAGGCTGGTACCCATGTGGAAATCAAGAAGTCGACCATCGGGGAGGGAAGCAAGGTTCCGCACCTGTCCTACATCGGCGACACTACCATGGGCGCTGGCGTCAACATTGGTGCTGGTTCCATCACGTGCAATTACGATGGCAAAAACAAGTGGCCTACGGTAATTGGCGACGGTGCTTTCATTGGCAGTGACACCATGATGGTTGCGCCGGTGACCATTGGCGCAGGCGCAATTATTGGCGCCTCTTCGTGCATTACTAAGGAAGTTCAGCCTGATGCTTTGGCACTTACGCGCTCCGAGCAAATTGAAAAGCCCGGCTGGGCAGCCAAGAAGCGTGCAAAACAGCAGGCAGAGGGCAAGTAGCAGCTCACGGCTAACAACACAGAGGGCCAGTAGCAGCTCACGGTTAACAGCAACCAATAACTTTTGAAAGAGTCAGGCACACCCCTGGCTCTTTTTTTGACGTGAAACCTTAATGCTTTGGAAATCTTAAGGGTACCGAAACGCTTTATAACGCCGTACAATGGAGGATGTCTGTAAACGTTGGCGTGCGAAGGAGCAAAGCGCAATGACCACTGAAATGGTGAAGAACAAGCGAATGGCCGTTTTTTCAGGTTCCACAAACCCTAAACTTGCTGATGAAATTGCTGTTCAGCTTGGTGTTTCCCTGGGTAATGTAAAGCTTGAAAAGTTTGCGAATGGCGAAATTTACGCCCGCTACCTTGAGAGTGTTCGTGGCGCTGACGTGTTCTTGGTTCAGTCCGTGTGCGGTGCCGAAGAAGGCTTCGACGTAAACGATGCCTTAATGGAACTGCTCATCATGATTGATGCCGCAAAACGTGCAAGCGCTCATTCGGTCTGCGCTGTTATTACGCACTACGGCTATGCGCGCCAAGACCGCAAGGCTGCTCCGCGTGAGCCTATCACTGCAAAGCTTGTCGCCGACCTGCTAACCGCTGCCGGCACCGACAACGTTATTGCAATCGACCTGCACCAGGACGCAATTCAGGGCTTCTTCGACCTGCCTGTTAATCACATGACGGCTATGCCTATCTTTGTTGACTACTTCAAGCAGATGGGTCTTAACTCAGAAGAGCTGTGCGTTGTTTCCCCAGATGTCGGACGTGCGAAGGCTGCCAAGAAATTCTCGACGCTGCTTGATTGCGACATTGCCATCATGCATAAGGATCGCCCGAAACACAACCAGGCCGAAATCACTGCGCTTATCGGCGATGTTGAAAACAAGGTTTGCATCTTAAACGACGACATGATTGATACCGCAGGTTCCCTTGTTGCTGCAGCAACTACACTGCAGGCAAAGGGTGCCAAGAAGGTTTACGCTTGCGCTACGCATGGTCTGTTCAGCGGCCCGGCTTACGACCGTATTGAAAATAGCTGCATCGAAGAAGTTGTTGTCACCAACGCCGTTCCAGTGCCGCTTGAGCGTCAGACGGGCAAAATCAAGGTGCTTACCTTAGCTCCGCTGTTCGCTCAGACCATGAAGAACGTTTACGAAAACGGTTCGGTCTCTCAGCTGTTTGAGTAGGGTAGCCCCTCGTATGTTTTTGATTGTTGGCCTGGGCAATCCGGGCGAAGAATACGCTCATACGCGCCATAACGCCGGCTTCGACACCATTGATTTGGTTGCCGAAGCCGCTGGTGCGCGCTATTGGAAAACCGAATGTGGCGCACTTAGCGCAAAGGGTGTTTGGCGTGACCACGACTTGGTGTTAGCAAAGCCTCAAAGCTTTATGAATACCTCTGGCGGGCCGGTTAAGCAGCTTATGAACGCGTATGGCGTAAAGCCAGACCACCTTATTGTCATTCACGACGAACTTGATATTGACCCAGGCACCATTCGTGTCAAATTTGGCGGTGGTCATGCAGGGCATAATGGCTTGCGTTCTATCTGCGATAAGCTGAGCACGCGCGATTGGTTCCGTGTTCGCTGTGGAATAGGTCGTCCACCAGGACGTATGCCGGTGGTTGATTGGGTATTAAGCCAGCCGAAGAAGGAAGCAGCCGACGATTTCGCGCAAGCCTGTGATCTTGCCAGTCAAGCTGCACTAATGCTTGTAACTGACGGCTTAGAAAAGACCCAACAGAAGTATAATTAAACACATCTTGTACTACCCTGTATCGAATTGAAAGGTACGCTTGCCGTATGGCGTCGCAATCCGAACATGTTCAATCCGGCGATTTCGCCAATAAAGCTGGGCAATTTGCAAACATTGCCGTTATTGGCTTTGGTCTTATTGGCGCAAGCTTTGCAGCTGCAGTTCGCAGCGCATGGCCAGACACGCGTCTTCTTGCTGTAGATACCGATGCACACACTCTTGACGAGGCGCTCTCGCGTGGCTGGGCAACTGAGGCTGCCTTGCCTGAAGCGCCAGAATTCAAGGCTTTTGTGCAAGATGCGTGCGACCTTGTTGTTATCGCAACCCCCGTAGGCGTTGCGGAAAGCTATTTGGAAAGCCTTGCTACCTGGGATTACAAAGGCATTATCACCGACACTGCTTCCACAAAGCATCGCATTATTTCAATGGCGGCAGATTCACTGCCGTACCCGCATAATTTCGTGCCGGGGCACCCCATGGCTGGCTCTGAAAAGAACGGCATTGAAGGCGCCCGTGCTGACCTGTTTAAAGGCGCTTATTGGATTTTATGCCCAGATGCCACCACTCCCGCTGAGCACTTTACGCAGTTACATGAACTTATTACTGGCATTGGCGCTCGTGTTATCAGCCTTCCGCGCGAACAACATGACGCGTCCGTGGCTGTGATCAGCCATGTTCCGCATTTTATGGCATCGAGTTTGGTGCAGCTCGCTGTTCGACATTCAAAGGGCCAAGATGCTCTCATGCGCTTAGCAGCAGGCGGGTTTAAGGATTCAACGCGCATTGCTGCAGGATCACCTGAGTTGTGGTGCGGTATTGCATTTGACAATAAAGATGCTCTTGATGCTGGCCTGCGCGAAATGCAGGGGATTATCGGGCAGTTTGCAGACGCGCTTGAGGCAGACGACCGTGCAACGTTAACACAGCTGCTCACTGAAGCGGCAGACGCTCGTCGTGCGCTGCCCGCTGCGTGGGTGCCTTGCACCGAACGCTTGCTTGAAGTGCGCATTCCCATGGAAGATCGACCGGGCATTGTCGCTGAGGTCACCACCATTACCAGTAAGGTTGGTTGCAACATTCAATCAATCGAAATCGACCATGTCACGGAAGATAGCGCCGTACTTTCACTTGTGCTTACCGACGAAGGCGATATTGGCAAGCTGTCGTCACAGCTGATCAATGCCGGCTTTGCCGTTTCGTTTAGCCCTCTTTCACCGAAGGAGCATGTCCATGTCGAGTAATGAAAACACTAAGGCGACGCCCGCAGTGCACGCCGCAACCGCCAATGCTAATAGCGTCACCACGGTGACGCCGTTGCCCGCACCAATGCATGGCTCAATCACCGTGCCAGGAGATAAATCCATCAGCCACCGCGCAGTGTTATTCAGTGCTATGGCTGAAGGCACCTCGCGTGTGACTGGCGTGCTCGATTCTGCCGATGTGCGCAGCTCAGTTGCTGCCGTACAGAAGCTTGGAGCTCAGGTCAACCTTGAAAAGCAGCAAGACGGAAGCCTTGCTGGCGGTATCACTGGTTGGGGTGCAGCAGGACCCAAACAGCCCGATGGCCCTATTGATTGCGGAAACTCCGGCACAACGGTGCGTTTGCTCATGGGCATTCTTGCGCCTTGGAATATTCGCGTCGAACTTACCGGTGACGATTCGCTTAAAAAACGACCGATGCGTCGTATTACCGCACCGCTCATGAAAATGGGCGCGCACTTCGAGCCTGCAGGGCAGGAACATCTTCCTATTACCGTTTGCGGTGGCGATTTGCACCCGATTACCTATGATGCCCCTATGGCTTCTGCTCAGCTTAAAACTGCAGTCATTCTTGCTGGCATTTACGCTGACGGTACAACAACCCTAAACGAGCCTGCTATCAGCCGAAATCATACTGAGCTCATGCTTCCCGAATTTGGCGTAGAAACCATGGCGGGTGAGCGCGTAGCAGCCGTTACAGGTCCGCAGCAGCCAAAAGCATGCGAAGTTTTGGTGCCAGGCGATCCGTCTTCGGCAGCCTTCCTGGTAAGCGCTGCTGTCATTAACCCGGGCAGCACCATTCAGGTCGAGCACGTAAGTCTCAACCCAGCCCGAATCGGTTTCACCCGTACGCTCGAGCGCATGGGCGCCGATATTTCTATCGTAAGCGAAGGCGCTGCAGGCAAAGAACCTTACGGCATGATTCAGGCATGTTACACTCCTCACCTGCGCGGATGCGAGGTTCCAGCCGAAAAAATCGCTTCAATTGTTGACGAAATTCCCGTGCTTGCGCTTGTTGCAGCGCACGCTCATGGCGTAACGGTATTCCGTGAGGTAGGGGAGTTGCGCGTTAAGGAAACTGACCGTCTAGCCGCCGTAATCGAGGGCCTTTCTAAGCTTGGCGTTGAAGCTTGGGCTGAGGGCGACGACTTGTATATCGAAGGTCAGCCAGACCTAGAGATTCCCGACAATCTGGAATTCGATTCGCTCGGCGACCATCGCTTAGCAATGACCTGGTCACTCGTTGGTCTTACTGGTAAAAAGCCAGTTCGCATCAAGAATTTCGAGGCAGTTGCCGTAAGCTACCCAAATTTCCTTGCCGACATCGAAAGGCTCGCTGAATGATTATTGCAATAGATGGTCCTTCAGGCGCTGGTAAATCCACCGTCTCAAAAGCGGTGGCCAGACGCCTTAAGTATTCCTGTTTGGATACTGGCGCCATGTACCGCTCTATTGCATGGCAGGCCATGCACGATGGTGTTTCGTTTGACAATGCTGAAGCACTTGGTGAAATCGCGCGCACACACGAAATTTCATTTGAGCATGAAGGCGGCGATCCTTTGCCACGTCGCGTTCTCATTGATGGCTTTGATATCACAAACGACATTCGCACTGCTGAAATCGACCGTGCCGTAAGCCCTGTTGCAAGTGTTCCCGCAGTTCGCGAAGCCCTTGTAGCGCAACAGCAACGTATTGGGCAAACTGGCAATTATGTTGTTGAAGGTCGCGATATCGGCACGGCTGTTTTTCCAAATGCTGAACTAAAGGTGTTTCTGACAGCTTCTGCAGCTGAACGTGCTAACCGTCGCCTTTCGCAAAATAAACGCCGCGGTATTGGCTCAACCGACTACGAAACCGTGCTTGCTGACATTGTTCGCCGCGATGAAATTGATTCCTCACGCGATACCAGCCCGCTCAAACCTGCTCGCGATGCGGTGCAAATCGATTCAACCACACGCAAAATCGAGCAGATTATCGACCGAATTTGCCAACTGGCTTCCGAAAGAGGGCTGGCATGAGCTTATTTTTGTCCTGTGAGGAAATGTGGGATCGCGCTATCGGCGGCAATTCCGACGAGAAGCAAATTCCCCATTGGTTTGCGAACTGCGCGTACGTCATAATCGGTCTGGTTTTCAAGATTTGTTTCCGCTATCACATTGACGGCCGCGAAAACCTACGAGCATTCAAAGATAAGTGCGGCGCTGTGGTTATTGCCAATCACACTTCCTTTCTTGACGTTGTGTTTATGTTCTTAACCGCTCGTCCAAGCCAGTTTATTCGCTTCATGGCGCGCGATACGCTGTATTCAAATGCGAAAGGGCTTGTCGGCCAGATGCTTTCACGCACCGGCGCTTTCCCTATCAAGCGCGATTCAGCTGACCGCACGGCTATCAAACGTGCTGCTCACTTCCTTAAAACGAACCAGCTCGTAGGCATTTTGCCTGAAGGAACCCGCCGCGGCAAAGGCACCAAAACGCCGGAACTGCATTCTGGTGCTGCCTTTATTGCAAAGATGGGGAAGGCTCCAATTCTACCCATGACCGTACGCGAGGCTGAAAACATTAAGCGCAAGGGTGAGTGGCTTCGCTTTCCTAAAGTCACCATCGAAATTGGCACGCCTATTGTGGTCTCTGATTTTGATTTCTTACCAAAAGAAGACCGATTAGATGCCTGTACGTGGTACGCCATGCGCGAGGTTTTTGCCATGTCGCAACGCATTACTGCACCTGAAGTTGACATGAAAGCACTGTTCCCAACTGGCCGAGACTTCTCTGAGGTGTTTGCCAATCACCCCATTCCCAAGCATTCTGTTGACGAGGCAATTGAACTTACGCGCCCGCAAAAGAAGGAAAATAATGAAAGTCATTAAGTCTGAAAACGCTGGTGCTTGCTATGGTGTTCAGCGTGCGCTCAAACTTGCCCTTGAAGCAAGCGAAGGCGACGGCAGCGCGTTTACGCTAGGCCCGCTCATTCATAACCCGCAGGTTGTCTCCGAACTTTCCGAACGCGGCGTTATTGCCGTTGAGCAGCCCGAACAGGCCACCCATGGCTCTATTATCATTCGCAGCCACGGGGTTACCCCCGAGGTTCGTCGTAATGTTGAAGCACAAGGGCTGCCCGTAATTGACGCCACGTGCCCCCATGTGTTTCGCGCGCAGAAGGCAGCTGCTTTGTTAGCCGAGCGTTGTGGCTGCGTTGTTGTTGTTGGCGAAGAAGGCCACCCAGAGGTTGAGGGTTTGGTCGCTTACGCCACCGAAGCTGGCGGCACTGTTCATGTTGCTGAAAGTGGCTCAGATGTGCCAGAGGGCCTACCAGCAGAGGTTGGCGTTGTCGTACAGACCACCCAAACGCGTGAAGCGCTTAATGATGTCACCGCAGCTATCCGCAAACAGGGTATAGAACCCCAGGTCAAAGATACCGTTTGCTTTGCAACTAAGCAGCGCCAAGAAGCAGCTGCCGACCTTGCAGCTACCGCTGACGCCATTGTAGTAATTGGTGGCCGCAACTCTGCAAATACCACCCATTTGGCAGAAATTTGCAAAGAACATTGCAGTCGTACGTACCATATTGAAGCTGCCAGTGAATTAGACCCCACATGGTTTAGCAATTGCAACACGGTAGGGGTAACCGCTGGCGCTTCAACACCTGACGATCAAATAGACGCTGTCGTTGAAGCTTTAGAAGCCTTGTAAGACAACAACTAAGATCACTCCTGCGTTCCCAAGCCAAACTCAACTGTTTCACCCGCTCGCGCTAACAACGCCCCCTGGCGTATCCATAACTTGCGTTTTCCCTGCTCGCGCACCACTTTGCGCTACAATAAAGCCAGCGTGTAGATGCGCCGGCGAAGCGGTGCAACACAACTGCTTCCACGCAACGCATTTCGCGATTCGCCTTTGTGGCTAAATTCGCCTATGTGAGCGCCGGCGCCTGTAAAAGGTGAGGTTCGGTTGCGCACTGACTGCGTGGCGGCGCGTGACCATCCGGCAGTGAAAGCGGTGGTCTTTATGGCAGCTCCTGTAACTGAACATGTTCGTAATATCGTGCTTGTTGGCCAAGATGGCGCAGGTAAAACGTCACTTGCCGAGGCAATGCTGCACGTTTCTGGACGCACTCCGCGCATGGGGACAACACACGATGGTAAGTCGTATCTTGATTACGATGAAGAAGAAATTCGTCGCCGTTTTACCATGAGCACGTCTGTTGCGCCCATTCCGTATCACGACTACAAAATCAACCTGCTTGACACGTCTGGCCACCCTGATTTCATTGGCGACACACTCGCAACCATGCAGGCTGCAGAAATGGCAATGTTTGTCATTGATGCTGTAGAAGGTCCGCAGGTCATGACCACAAAACTTTGGCGTGAAGCAGAAACGATGCGCCTGTCGCGTTGCGTTTTTATCAATCACATTGACCGCGAAGGTGCAAACTTCGACACGATTATGGCGCAACTTCATGCGCGCTTTGGCTCTCGCCTAGGGCCAGTGACCATCCCGATTGGTACCGGCAAAGATTTCATGGGCGTCATTGATGTTTTGCGTATGCAGGCGCGTTTCTTCGAACAAGATGGCACAACCGACGACCATATCACCGAAATTCCTGCGAATTACCTTGAGGCTGCGCAAGTTGCTCGCGACAGATTGTGTGACCTGGTTGCAGAAGCCGACGATGAGCTGATGATGAAGTACCTAGACGGCTCCGAACAGCTGACGCAGGACGAACTAGAGCAGCTACTTGACCAAGCTATCGCCCAAGAGCTATTCATCCCTGTGTATGTTGGCTCTACCATCATTGAACAGGGCATTCGTGCTGTCATGAAAGACATTTGCACCTACTTCCCGCATCCGCGACACCATGGTGCATACCCCCTTGCAGACGGTGGCGAAATTAATGTTGACGAAAACGGCGAAGCAGCAGCCTTTGTATTCAAAACAGTGGCTGACCCCTTTGTGGGCCGTTTAAGCTACCTGAAACTTTTAAGCGGCGTGTTAACACCTGGTATTGAACTCACAAATGCTCGAACGGGGAAGAAAGATCGCTTGGGCCATTTGTACGTCATGATGGGCAAAGAATCCAACGATGTGAAAAGCGCAAAAGCTGGCGACATCATTGTGGTGCCGAAGCTTACTGACACCCGCACGGGCGACACGCTTTCGCTGAGCGGCACTATAGCCATTGACCCCTTGCCGCTTCCACAGCCGCAATATCCGGTTGCTATTGAGGCAGCTAACAAGAAGGAAGAAGACAAGGTTGGCACCTTCTTGGCTCGCGCGGCAGAAAATGACCCAACAATTCTGATTAGCCGTGACGATCAGACGCACCAAACTATTATTACCGCAATGGGCGATACCGCTATTGAAACGCTGCTTGCTCGCATGAAAGAGCAGGCAAAGGTAGAAGCAAAGGTTGTACCGCTGCGAATTCCGTATCGCGAAACCATTACGAAAACCGCTGAAGCACAGGGCCGCCATAAGAAGCAGACTGGCGGCGCAGGTCAGTTTGGTGATTGCTGGCTGCGCATTAGCCCCAATACAGCAGAAGGCTACGAATTCATTGACGAAATCAAGGGCGGCGCTATCCCGAACGGCCTTATTCCTGCAGTTGACAAGGGTGTACAAGAGGCAATGCAAGAGGGATTCTTGGCAGGATACCCGATGGTAGACATCAAATGCGCTGTGTTTGACGGCTCGTACCACTCGGTAGACTCAAACGAAATGGCCTTTAAAACCGCAGCTCGTATAGGCTTTAGGGCGGCATGCGATAAGGCTGCGCCTATCATACTTGAGCCTATGGCTACCTTAGATATTGTGGTTACCGAAGAATACGCTGGCACCGTTATGGGAGACATTGCTACGCGCCGCGGACGCATTGTTGGTACCGACTCAACCGACGAAGGCGAAACGGTCATCATGGTACGCGTGCCGTATGCCGAGGTAGTCACCTATACGAAAGACCTGCGCGCACTTACACGCGGATCGGGCAGCTATTCGATTAGCCTTGAAGGCTACGACCCGGCACCCGCCGATGTAACGAAGCGTTTGGTTGACGAATACCAAGCAGCTCGAGCACAGGGCAACTAACGGTGCGGGGTGATAAGAACTGCCGCAGGTGAACAACCTTAAAATCTGCGCTTAACTGGCGCCTGACGTATGCGAACGTCAGGCGCCTTGTTTGTATTGCATATCACATAACTTGGCTAGGGGCCGGCGAACCTGAGTTTGCGAAATGGTTTGCCGGCCTGGTCATTTGTGCGCGGGTGGGGGTGCGCTGGGACGCCTTCCTTTTAGGCCGTCCGCATGTCGCACCCTCGTCCAACCGCTAAAACCAGTATGAACCGCCAATCTAGCGCCTACCTTGCCGATACTCTTATTTGGCTAGCACATTCCTAGCACAAACCGAGCACGCACTTGCACGAGACTCTCGCTTTTCAGAACAGTGCACGACCAGGCCTTTTCATGCTAATACGCGCAATTACAAAACAATGTCAGCGCAAACGGGGCCTTTTCAGCAAATGCAAAATCTCAAATTCTGCCCCAACCGCTCACAGGACCGCTCTTACGACGGCGCACTCTCTTGCAGCTGCGCACTAAACATGCAAACCTAAACCTGGCGATAATGCGACATGAAGTCGCCAAGGTTCTCCATTGCTTCAGAAAGTACTTCGATGCGAGGCAAATACACAACGCGGAAATGATCGGGCTTATGCCAGTTAAAGCCCTTGCCGGGCACAAGCAAAATTCGCTTCTCATGCAACAGGTCAAGCGCAAATTGCTCGTCGTTGGTGATATTGAACTTCTTCGCATCAATTTTCGGGAAAATATAGAAGCCGCCTTTGGGCTTAACAGCAGAAATTCCAGGGATGTCATTGAGCGCCTTGTACACATATTCTCGCTGCTCATATACACGACCACCAGGCACAACGTAGCTGTTGACACTCTGATGCCCCCAGAGCGCAGTTTGCACAATCGATTGCGCTGGCACATTTGAACACAGGCGCATATTCGACAGCATATTCAGACCCAAAATGAAGTCTTTCGCACAAGCCTTGTTGCCGGAAAGCACCATCCAGCCTATACGATAACCAGCAATCATGTGCGATTTTGAAAGCCCCGAGAACGTGATACAAAACAGGTCGGGGCACAAGCTTGCAATAGAAACATGCTCAAGGTCGTCGAAGACCAAGCGATCGTAAATTTCGTCAGACAGAATCATCAGCTGATGCTTTCGCGCCACATCTACAATTTCCTGCAGAACCTCACGCGGATACAAGGCACCGGTAGGGTTGTTCGGGTTGATAATGACAATCGCTTTCGTGCGCGGCGTAATTTTGCTTTCAATGTCAGCGATGTCCGGATACCAATCTGCCTGCTCATCGCAGACATAATGCACAGGAGTTCCGCCAGAAAGCGTAGCGCAGGCGGTCCACAGCGGGTAATCGGGGCTCGGAATCAGAATTTCATCACCTGTATCAAGCAGTGCCTGCATGCATAAGTTAATCAGCTCGCTGACACCATTGCCGGTATAGATGCTATCCATGTCAACATTTGGAAGGCCTTTAATCTGCGAGTACTGCATGATTGCTTTTCTTGCACTGAACAGGCCCTTCGAATCGCTGTAACCCTCGCAATCGGAAAGCTGCATAGCCATATCCTGCACCACTTCATCAGGAGTTCTAAACCCAAACGGAGCAGGGTTGCCGATGTTCAGCTTCAAAATGCGTGTCCCTTGAGCTTCCATGCGTGCCGCCTCGTCAACAACCGGCCCACGGACGTCGTACAAAACGTTATCAAGCTTAGAAGACTTCTTGAACTCGCGCATGGTGTTACTCCTTGTGTCGGTTTCATTAGCAGAAGGTAAAGTTGTAGAAGGGGAGGGCTGAGGCGAAGGTACGCCGGATTTAGTCGCATCGATTGAAGGCGTTGTTGACGAACTTCCATCGGCCTGGGCCGCGCCGCTCGATTTTCGTGATGCACTAGGTTCAATTTCACTTTCACCAGCAAGCCATTCTGGTTGCGATTCCAAAATGTCCGCAAGCAGTGCCATTACATCATGGCGGGGAAGTGTTTTACCGCTTACATATTGGCTGACCTGGCTTTTGCCAAGTTTTTGGCCGCGCGCTGCTGCTGCAGCAATTAAGTCGGCTTGTTTAAGTCCGCCTTTTGCCATGGCCTCTTTGAGCCTTGCGGAAAATAGTTCAACGCTCATGCGATACCTTCTTCAAAATTGAACTCATAATTTTCAAGAGTTCAATTTACTCGCCTTACACAGAAATGCAAAGTTCAATTTGGTGAATGGTTCAATTTCTACACTGAATACGAAGCGGCACAGCCGCATCACAACTCGCACACCTTGATATGCAGCAAGGTAACGGAAACCGCGGGCGCGGTGGCGGGTTATTACCCCACCAACCCCACGGACAACGCCACCGCGAACGCCGATGGCGCGCTGGTTGAAACCGCGAAAAAAGGTTACCAACCCTTGAAGCCGTTCTTACATTCCCTTTACACAGCGTTCTTACAGTGAAATCTATCGTGCAAACCTGCGCGATTCGACGAAAACCTACTGAAGGGAGAAACAGGCACATGGATCCGGCAACGCTGGTTATTGTTGGCCTTGTAATCGTTGTGGCACTGACGTTTGATTTCACGAACGGCTTCCACGACACCGCCAACGCCATGGCAACATCAATCGCTACGGGCGCCCTTAAGCCCAAAACCGCGGTTATCGCAGCTGGAACGCTGAACCTTATTGGTGCGTTCCTTTCCACCGAGGTGGCAAAAACCATTTCCGGTGGCCTCATTAATGAACAGGTAGTCACTATTGCCCCAGAATTTATTTTGGCAGGCCTTATTGGTGCCATTATTTGGAACCTGATTACCTGGCTTGTCGGCCTTCCTTCTTCCAGTTCGCACGCACTGTTTGGTGGTCTTGTAGGCGCAGTGCTTATTGGTGCTGGTGCTCAAGGCATTAATTTCGGCGCTGTAATCACTAAGATTTTGATTCCCGCGCTGGTATCTCCGGTTGTTGCTGGTCTTGCAGCTTTCTGCGCGGTCAAACTAATTTACTTCGTAGTAAAGAAAATGAATGAAAGTGAAGTGGAGACCGGTTTTCGCCATGGTCAAACGATTACCGCATGCTTAGTTGCGCTTTCTCATGGCACAAATGACGCTCAGAAAACCATGGGCATTATCACGCTTACTCTGATTTCTGTTGGCGCGCAAGCATCTGGAAGCGGCCCACAGCTGTGGGTTGTGGCGGTTTGTGGCCTGGCTATTGCTGCTGGTACCTACATGGGTGGCTGGCGTGTTATTCGTACACTCGGCAAAGGCCTTACCGAAATCTCGACCCCGCAGGGCTTCGCCGCAGAAGCTGCTTCGGCAACCACTATTTTGGTTTCCTCACATCTAGGCTTTGCTCTTTCAACTACGCAGGTGTGCTCTGGTTCTATCATTGGTACGGGGCTTGGCAAGCATGGTAATAAAGTGAACTGGGGCGTTGCCGCACGCATGCTTGTCGCATGGTTGGTTACCTTCCCAGCTGCTGGCACCATTGCAGCCCTTGCGTGCGCCCTTGCAAAGACTGGTCTTTGGGGCACCATTGCTACGGTAGTAATTGGCATTTGTGTTGCACTTATCATCTTCTATCTCTCAAAGCGCAACCCTGTGAACAGCAAAAATGTGAATGACAGCAAAGAAGTAAAGCTTAAGCCTGTCGCAATGTCAGCCTCTAACACCTCTACTGCTCAGGCAGCTTAAAATACAAGGAGTTTTACCATTATGATTGCTACTGAAATCACTAGCTTTGTGACGGTGCTTCTGGTCGCTGTTTGCGTAGCAAGCGCCGTAAGCGTTCTGTACGCATCTGGCCTGCGCCTTTGGGCCGGAGGCGCCCTTGATGCGAAAGGCAACGCGCACCTTGGGCACCGCGTTGCCTCTGTCATGTGTTTTACCGCATGCGTCGCAATTGTGCTGTTCGCACTGTGGCTTATGATTCCGCTATTCCACTAAGGCTTTAAACGGCAACTAGGCCAAAAAGTTCATCCATGCCGCAGAACAGCTCGGCCTAGGCCAAAATGACAGGGCGGCAGACGAACCGCTCGGATTCAGAACGCAAAATGCCAGCTTGGCCAAAAGGGCAGCTAAAACCTAGACCAACTTGCCCTTCGAGTGGTCAACCATGTGCTGAATAAGCTGAGCCTGCCAGCCGTTAAAATCGCGCTTGCGGGCAACCAACTTGCCTTCAACCAGTTCCTCGTACGCAACCTTAATGCGATCATAACGGGTAACGGTTGAAGGCTCGTCGCGTGTAAAGCAACCTTCAACCTCTTTCTTTGCAGCCAAACCAAGCTTAATGGTGGGGTTGTACATGACGTGAGCGTTATCGCTTTCATCAACATAAGCGAACAGGCTTTTCGTCACGCCAATTTGATTTGCGTGTAAACAAGCAGCATCTTCAATGGACTGCATAGTATCAACCAGGTCGGCAGCTACATCAGCATCTTCGGCTGTTGCAGGTTCGCAGGGAACCGAAAGAATAGCTTCGTCTTTCACTAACTCTTTAATGGCCACAGGTATCACTCCGTTTCATTGCCTGAAAATCAAAATTGTGTGGCAAATTCTATCATGGGAACTCTTTGGCGAAAACAAAGCAGGTATCAAGTGGACTAATCTACCTGCAACCCAGCAACACACAGCGCTTCAGCATCACGGCTAGCACTTGCGCAAGCTTGCGCAAATGGACCGTTACGCGCTACGCGTGTGGTTGCGCATATGGTTGCACGTATGGGTCACGCAAAGCCCTAAGTAACCTCTGCTATTATGGTGCTTCACAAATTTACGTAAGAAGGCTGGTTTCACATGGCGTTTTTGCTTGGCTGCGAAAAAGTTGCTGTCGAATTTCCCACAAAGTGCGTTTTTGAAGGCATCTCACTTGGTGTTGACGAAGGCGACCGCATTGGTATTGTGGGCCGTAACGGCGACGGCAAATCTACGCTGCTTTCGGTGCTTTCTGGCAGCTTAGAGCCTGATGAGGGCCGTGTTTTGCGAAACGGGGCCGTACGCGTCGGCGTGCTTGGCCAGTCAGACGATCTTGCAGACAACGACACTGTCGGCCACGCAATAGTCGGCGACATGCCAGAATACGAATGGGCAGGCAGTCCCCGTATTCGCGAGACCATTGCCGGCCTTGCGTCCGATATCGATTGGAACGCGCGGGTAAGCACCCTTTCAGGCGGACAACGACGCCGCGTTGACTTGGTGCGCTTACTTATCGGCGATTGGGACATTCTAGCCCTTGACGAACCGACCAACCACTTAGACGTTCGTGCAATTACTTGGCTTGCAAACCATCTGAAAACCCGCTGGAAAGCAGGGCAGGGGGCGCTGCTCGTTGTCACGCACGACCGCTGGTTTTTGGACGAAGTCTGCACACGCATGTGGGAAGTGCACGACCGCAAAGTTGACCCGTTTGAAGGCGGCTTTTCGGCTTACATTCAGCAGCGCGTCGAACGCGACCGATTGGCTGCACTTGCTGAAGAAAAGCGCCAGAATGCCTTGCGCCGTGAGCTCGCATGGCTTGCGCGCGGTCCGAAAGCGCGTGGCACCAAACCAAAGTTTCGTGTTGACGCCGCTCGTGAACTAATCGCTGATGTACCGCCTCTTCGAAACGAACTCGAACTGAAGCGTATGGCCATTTCGCGCCTGGGCAAACAGTGCGTTGAACTAAAAAACGTCACCGTGCAGTTTGATGGTGCTACAGTCCCGGTACTAGACGACGTTGACTGGATTATTGGTCCTGGTGACCGCTATGGCATCGTCGGTGCTAACGGCGTCGGTAAAACCACACTGCTCAAAGTTATTCAAGGGCTCATTAAGCCCTCAAGCGGCTTTGTAAAAATAGGGAAAACGGTTCAGTTTGCCGTGCTTTCACAGCATCTTGATAACCTGACAAAATTCGGAAACGACCGCGTCCGTGAGGTTATCAGCAATTATTCGCGCCGGTTAATGCTTGATGGCAAGGAAATGACTCCAGCTCAGCTGCTTGAGAAACTTGGGTTTTCACGCGCTGACTTAAACGAGCCGGTCTGCGATTTGTCGGGCGGTCAAAAGCGTCGTCTGGCGCTCATGCTTATACTGCTTGATGAGCCAAACGTGCTGATATTAGACGAGCCGGGCAACGACATGGATACCGACATGTTGGCAGCAATCGAGGATTTGCTTGACTCGTGGCCTGGCACATTGCTTTTGGTAACGCACGACCGCTTCTTGATGGAACGCGTTACTGACCACCAATATGCCCTCATGGATGGCCATATTCGCCATTTACCACGTGGGGTAGACGAATACCTAGAAATAACCGAAGCGGCAGCAGTAGCGCAAGCTAGCGCGATAGCTCATGCGAAGGCGCCGGCAGGCTCCATTGCTACTGAAGCAACAGGTGGCGCAAGCGCTGACAAACCACAACTTTCCGGCGGGCAAATCAAAGAACTCCGCAAGAAAATGCGCAGCTGCGAAACCAAAACCGCAACGCTTAAAAGCAAGATCGAGCAAACCCAAGCAGACATGGCCGCAGCCGACCCGACCGATTTTGAAGCCCTAGGCAAATTGCAGGCGCAAATCTCTGAATACGAGTCGCAAATCGACGAACTCGACGAGCAATGGCTTGAGGCCGCTGAACAACTAGGGGAATAAACTAATCTGTCGCGTCTTGCGACGCTCTTTTGTAGATGCGTGATAAGATCACGCATCTACAAAGCAATGGTTGACCTGCGATAAGCATTTGTAGGTGTTTAAGCTTCTCAAATACATGGACCGAAAGGGCCAAAATCAAGTCAAAAAGTCTTGTAGCGGTGTTGAAATTTATTCGCTTCGAGCTACCTAGCGTCAAATAAGTGATTCAGCTGATTCCCAAAATCACGTAGGGCCGAGCGAAAGCCCGGCCCTACAAAACAAACAATCTAACTGGATTTACACCGGTTTACACCGGCATCCAAAGCAAGCGACATTACGGGCGCAAACCCATACCGCCTTCAAGCGTGACAGTTTCACCGCTCATGAATTTGAAATCAGGCCCACACAGCTGCACGACCACGCGACCAATTTCGGTTTCCACGTTGCCATAATGACCCATCGGAGGCATATGCACGTTTGCCTCGTAGGCCTCAGGGTAGGTGTCCTTGAAGTTCTCGAGTGCGGCAGTCCAAGCTAGCGGGCACACAATGTTTACGTTAATGCCATCCGGACCCCACTCAGTGGCAGCCACGCGCGACAGGCCACGAATGCCTTCCTTAGCAGCAGCATATGCGCACTGGCCGTAGTTGCCAAACAGGCCTGCGCCAGACGCGAAATTAACAACCGAACCCTTGGTTTCCTTCAGGTGTGGATAGCAAGCCTGCATATAGTAGAACGCAGCATACAGGCCAGAGTACAAGGCCAAGTCAAACTGCTCAGTGGTATGGTCTGCAATAGAAACACCAGAAGCGGAAGCCTGTGCATTGTTTACCAGCGCATCAATACGACCGAACTTCTCGATTGTCTGGTCAATAACGCCCTGAACAACAGCCTTATTGTCAGCCCCAGCATTCACATCTGCGGCAACAGTAAGCACCTGGATACCATATTCAGCCTCAAGCTTTTCCTTAGCAGTATCAAGCTTTTTAACGTTACGGCCGGTGATAGTCAGGTTTGCACCTTCCTTAGCAAATGCAGTCGCAATGCCATAGCCGATAGAGCCCGCCGAGCCATCTTTAAGCGCTGCAAAGCCGGCGCCGGTGATGATGACAGTCTTGCCTTCAAAATTGCCCATGGTGATTCCTTTTCTGATTGAAGCCGTTACAGGTCGTCTTATTGGCGAAAACTCTAATCCACTGCAAGTTTCGCCAAACAACAATTCAACTTAAGACCTGAACGTAATACCTTCTGGAAGGTCGTTCGGATCGAAGTCGAAATCGTCGTCTTCCTCTTCAGTATCAGCAGTAGGTGCTTCTACCTGAACCTCTTCTTCGGCCGGCGCACCAAATGCGGCGTTAAAGGTATCATATACACCACGAGGAACCGCGAATATGATGTTGGCTATAGCTGCAGGGTGCTCGGCAATCCAAGCCTTAAACAGCTCGATGACGCGCGGAGCACAATCGCCGGACATACCTGCGCCAAAAGCACCCACGACAAGTGTTTCTGCCTCATTAGCTGCGGCAATGCGCAACAACGCCTCGATGCGGTTTGCAAGCGCTGCGTCAGCCTCTGCCTCTGAGCGATGGTTTTCAAGCGCGCGAGCGCGATTCGGCTCGGGGATAGCAAGCACATCGGCATGAGCAATGGCGCCATCACGTACAAAAGCCACACCGGGCAAATACATCGCACGGTCAGTAAACAGCTGGCCGGACGCATAGCCGCGGTTGCTGTCGTAGTAGGCAGCCTTCATGCCTTGAAGCACAGGGTAGAGGTTAGATTCCGAACACAAAACCTGTTCAGGGCCAAAGCTGCCATCTTCGTAGGCGCCACCAGGACGCGTGAACGAGCAGGGGTCAACCACAACCGTTTTGCCCTTTGTGCAATGTACTACTTTAATAGCGAAATCGCTGGTTACATTCGTAACAGTTGAAGCACCTTCTTCATGGTCGAAATCCGGCAGTTCAAGCGTGCGGCCTTCTCCATCTTCGTAGATTCGTGCGGCCTCAATAGTCGCCTGTGTCTCAGATGCAAAAGCACCGCGCATCAGTGCAAGATTTTGTTTGGCCTGGGCTTTTCGTTCATCGCGTGTGGGCATAATTCCTCCTGTGTAAGATTAACGCAGCACAATATTGGCTTGCGGTCACTTTGTAGCTTTATGGTAGCAGTTCTGCTGCGTTTTCTGTGACGTATTTGATAGCAGCTGCGGCCCGCAATCGGTAAAACGAGCAAGACCCAGCAGCTTTCAATTAACACAGCGCTGACACTTCATGTTAAATCGCTGGCGAATACGTTACATTCACCCCGCATTGCCGCAATTTAAGGCACAATAGCTAACCGATACGTTTGCCGCAAAACTGCGGCTTTAAGGCCGCGCCAACTTGGCGCAACCCAACCAAGCAAGGAGGCCACCTGTGGCTAAGGTCAACCCGAATTATCAGAAACTTCCCGGCAGCTACCTGTTCTCGGAAATCGCTCGCCGTACCGCCGCCTATTCCGAGGCACACCCTGAAGCGAAACTCATCAAAATGGGTATCGGCGACGTTACGCGTCCGCTTGTGCCTGCAGTTGTTGAAGCAATGCACGCTGCCGTTGACGATTTGGCAAAGGCTGAAACCTTCCATGGCTACGGCCCCGAGCAGGGCTACGACTTTTTGCGTGATGTTATCGCCGAGAAGGATTTTGCTGCACGCGGAGTGAACATTTCCGCAGATGAGATTTTCATTTCCGATGGCGCTAAGTCCGATTGCGGCAACATCGGCGACATCCTTGACATCGATAACGTCGTTGCTGTGTGCGACCCGGTCTACCCGGTCTACGTTGATTCCAACGCCATGGCAGGCCGCGCAGGTGACTACGACGAAGCCGCCGAGCGCTGGACAAACATTACCTACATGCCCACCACTGCTGAAAACGACTTTTGTCCGGCACTTCCCGAAGGTCGCGCAGATGTCATCTACCTGTGCAGCCCGAACAACCCTACCGGCACTGTCCTTAACGCTGACCAGCTGAAAGTCTGGGTCGATTATGCAAACGCCAACGGCTCGATCATCATGTTCGACGCCGCTTACGAGCGCTTCATCACTGAAGAGGGCGTGCCGCATTCCATCTTCGAAGTTGAAGGCGCGAAAACCTGCGCCATCGAGTTCCGCTCGTTCTCGAAAACTGCCGGCTTCACCGGCGCACGTTGCGGCTACACGGTCGTGCCGAAGGAGCTAGAACGCGACGGCCAAAGCCTTAACGCCATGTGGAACCGCCGCCAGTGCACCAAGTTCAACGGTGCAAGCTACGTTATTCAGCGCGGCGCTGCGGCTGTATACACCGAAGAAGGCGAGCGCCAAATTGAAGAAACGCTCAGCTACTACCGAAACAACGCCAAAGTTATCAAGGAAGGCCTTGAATCCGCAGGCTTTACCGTATACGGCGCCGTGAACAGCCCTTACATCTGGTGCAAAACTCCTGAAGGCATGGGCAGCTGGGAATTCTTCGACAAGCTTCTGACCGAGGCAAACATCATTACCACCCCTGGTGCTGGCTTTGGCCCTTCGGGTGAAGGCTACATCCGCCTAACCGCTTTTGGCGAAGCAGAAGCAGCAGTAGAAGCCATGGAGCGCATCAAGAAACTGATGGCGTAGTTCGCGCCCTGACTCTACGTAATTCACATGCTGGCGGTTCGCCGTTAATTGCAAGCACGCCAGAAAATGTGTCGTTGCATTCAAACTAAACAATGCCCCTGACTGACCGCAGCCAGGGGCATTTTTTTCCTTAAAGGCAGCGTTTAGGCTCGCACGAAATTCGGTGGCACAGGCCTTGGGCTTTCTATCGTAAAGAAGCTGATTGAACGCATGGGTGGCACCATCACGCTTGAAAGCGAACTGGGGAAGGGGAGCAAGTTTATTGTTGAGCTGCCCCTGACTATCGATCAGAACAAAGCCGAAGCAAAAACTCCATCAGAAGAAAGAGACACTTCCGGCCTGCATGTGTTAATTGCCGAAGATAACGACTTAAATGCTGAAATTGCCCAGTTCATGCTTGAAACTAAAGGCGTGTCTTCGCACCGCGTTTGCGACGGCCGCGAAGCGGTTCACGAGCTTGCTAACACTGCCCCGTTTAGCTACGACGCAGTGTTAATGGATTTGATGATGCCAAATATGGATGGCCACGAAGCCTGTAGGCGAATTCGTGCTTCACGCCGCCGCGATTTACAGGTACTACCTATTTTCGCCATGACAGCAAATGCATTTACCGACGATATTCAAGCAAGCCATGATGCAGGGATGGACGGTCACCTTACTAAGCCACTCGACGAGGAACAGATCATCAAGGCACTCAGCAGCTGCCGCAAAAAGCAATAAGTTCGCATAACAAAGGCAAGCTGTAGCACAAATACCACTGCAGATAAAGCTCATCCCTCGAGCCTTTATTTAGCCTGAAATTCAAGCAACGAATCATTGACGTTGCCTTACGTATGCTCGCAAATTTGATACCCTGTACTTGTTCGTAAATTTCCGTCTTCTGAAAGGGCGGCGCATGGCAGAATCAGTGAATTATCAGTGCCCAAACTGCATGGGCCCTTTGCGCTTCGATGGCGCCTCACAGATGCTGAAATGCGATCACTGCGATTCTGAATTCACCCCTGAACAGGTACAACAGGCGTACGCCGCAAAGCAGCAAGCTGCCGATACAAAAGCTGCGCAATCAGCCAAGCAAGAAGAAGCCGGTCAGGTTTCAGATTACGAAAAAATGGCTACGCCTGAAGGCGTATCGGCCAACGTTACCGAAGCTGGCGTTGATGCAGCAGCAGCTGAAAGCAAGCAAGCACAAACACCGATTGATGCCTACCTGCAGCGAGCAAGCTGGAACGAAGAAGAACGCGCAGGCATGCGCACTTACACCTGCTCAAGCTGCGGCGCTCAGTTGACAGTTGACGTAACCACCGCAATTGAAGAATGCCCATACTGCGGAAACCAGGCGATGGCTCCTGGTACTTTTGCTGGCGGCGCAAAACCCGACCTGATTATCCCGTTTAAGCTTGATAAAGCTGCAGCTCAGCAAGCCCTTACTGATTATTACAAAGGGAAAAAACTGTTGCCAGGCAAATTTGCTGCAGCCAATCGCATCGCTCATATTCAAGGCGTATACGTGCCGTTTTGGCTCTACGACGGCACAGCGCAGGGTAGTGGTACCTTCGAAGGGCGCAACCTTACCGTCTGGCGCGAGGGCGACTACCAAGTCACCAAAACCGATGTGTATCGCATTACCCGCGCCGGAACGTCAACCTTTACGCGTATTCCCGCAGATGGCTCTGCCAAAATGCCAGACGGTCACATGGATGCCATTGAGCCTTTCGACTATACCGAGCTCAAAGAATTCTCAACCTCGTACTTGCCCGGTTTTTCAGCAGAGCGCTACGACCTTGACGCCGACGATTGCGCAGATCGCGCAGACAAGCGCATGACGAATACCTTATCCCAGCAGCTTCAATCAAGCGTGTGCGGCTATCAACAGGTCAACTGTCTTGGCGTGAATGCAACCGCAAAAATAGAGAAGACCCAACAGGCGCTGTTCCCAGTTTGGATGCTACACACTCGTTGGGAAGACGACGACTACCTATTCGCGATGAACGGTCAATCAGGCCGTTTGGTCGGAGACCTGCCGGTTTCTAAACCAAAACTAGCAGGTTGGTTTATGGCGATTCTGGTTATTGTTGCGGCGCTCTGCTTCATGCTTGACGCGTTCGCGCTGCACTTAAATGATGCGGTCAGCCAAGCCATTCTCTATACGGTGCCCGCTCTTGCAATTGCTGGGTTTACCTGCTGGTATTTCTACTCGCAAATGAAAACCGCGAAGGAACAAGAAACGGCATTTCGCTATGTTGATCACGGCGGCTTTGATCTTACCGGTTCAAGTGACCAATTCGTCAATTCGTTTATCACCAGGCAACGCATTCAAACTAATCCGCCACCAGACCGAAGACCATAAAATCGCGCGAAGCCCCACGCATCACTACCTGCTATTCAAGGAACATTTGATGGGGAAGGGCACAGCGCATAATTCGAACAATAACCCGTACAGTAAAGGCAAGTCACAACCAAGGAGGAAATATGGGACTTATCAAAGCAGGCGTAGGCGCAGCAGGCGGCGTTCTGGCCGACTCATGGCGCGACTATTTCTACTGCGACTCGCTTGATGCCGACACGTTGGCCGTGAAGGGACAGAAGCGCACGTCGGACAAGAACCGCAGCTCAAACACCAAGGGCGAAAGCAATATCATTTCCGACGGCTCTATCATCGCTGTTAACGACGGCCAGTTCATGATCATCGTACAGCAAGGCGAAATTGTTGATGCGTGCGGCGATCCGGGTGAATTTGTATTCGACAAGTCAACCGAGCCAAGCTTGTTCTTTAGTGGCGACGGCACCTTGCTTGAGCGCATCAAGAAAAGCTTCTCCAAGGTTGGCCACCGCTTTGGTTTTGGCGGCGATACCGCAAATGACCAGCGTGTTTACTTCTTCAATTCGAAAGAAATTATCGGTAACAAGTACGGCACCTCAACGCCGGTTCCCTTCCGCGTAGTCGACGCCAACATTGGCCTTGACGTTGATATTTCCGTGCGCTGCAACGGCGAATACTC
>CAVEUW010000012.1:0-7223 GCA_963619015.1 Senegalimassilia sp.
CCGACCGAGCTTGCGAGGGAGGGGTGCGGATTTGCGAAGCAAATACGCGAGTCCCACCGCTCCTACCAGTCCTTTTAACATAGAAACCCGCAGGTAACCTACGCAAGTCAACGGTGGGACTCGAACCCTATTCCATAGCTGCGTCTAGAATAATGCCGTGGAGGATGTCGGTTTCGCTGACGGTGAACACATTAACGCCAGCAAGGTCCATGATTACCTGCATAATAAGCAACCCAGCAACAATAACAGGTGCACGCCCTGGGTCTAACCCCGCAATCTGCTCGCGCTCGGGCAGCGGCATTGAACGCAATTCGTCGTATTGCGCATCAAGTTCGTTGCGCGTGACCTGGTGTTTATGCACCAATTTGCTATCGTATTCGACAATATGATCACGCACGGTAACAATGGTAGTTGCCGTTCCCGCAACTGCCACCAGGCGAAACGCACTTCCGGCCGTTTGCTCGCTGACTGCGCAACCTTCGGCCGCCGCCCCTCCGTCAGCTGAACCGCCAGTTGCACAACCGCCCGCTGCTGGCCCTTCGCCGCCCGCAGATTCCCCAACCGCAGACATCGCTTGCGCAAACAGGCCTTCCATTTCGCCACGAATCCAACCGCGCGCTTTTGCAAGTTCAGCCTCGCTTGGGGGATCCTGCGACAAAAATCGCTCGGTCACGCGCCTGCAACCAATGTTGAAAGAATGCGCCCAACGCGGTTTGCCCTGCGCGGCGCCCACGACCACCTCGGTTGACCCGCCACCGATATCAACGACCATCAATTCCTCGCCCGAAAAATCGCACGAGGCACCCAGAAACGACAAGCCAGCTTCCTGCTGACCAGGTATTACAGAAAGCTCAACACCAATTTCACGAAGCGCAGCTATGAAATCACTTGAATTTTTGGCATCACGGGAAGCGCTTGTTGCCATGGCAATCGTTTTAATTTGCGGATGCTCGGCCGTCACAAATGAATCGCGAACAACCAAAAACCCTTTGACGGTTTCAACAACACGAGCAATCGCCTCAGGCTTTAAATAGCCTGTCGCATCAACACCTTCTCCAAGGTTTGTAATCGCATATTCGCAGGTCAATTCATGCAAATTGCCAGCCGCATCAACATCGGCCACCAACATACGACACGTCACCGTACCAATGTCAATTGCGGCAAAGCGCGCCATTTCCTACTCCCCTTTTGTGTAGCCAAAAATGAAATCGAGCGCCGGAGAATACCAGGTCCGGGGCGCTTTAACGCTCTCAGACGTAACGTTTGCATTCACTACGTCGTTAGCATTTGATGACTCATTGAGCTCTAATCCTTTAACGGTTCCGGACTCTTCGCCCTTTTCAACCCATCCAAGCTGGTCATGCGCACGAGCCTTCACGCCATCGTCGGTCGACAGCGAATTCACGTCGGCTTGCAGCTGCTCGTTGCGTTCGGTATAAGCCTGATACTCAAGAGTTAAACGGTCGTATTCGCGTACGTTGCAGTAGTAATTTTTCACAGGCGTGTACATGAAAATGGCGCCCAAAATAACACAGGCCGCAATTGCAGAACAAATGACAAAACGCCTTGATTTAACCAGTTCAGATAGCGAAAAGCCAGAAAGCCCCGACGCGATTCCTTTAATGGAGAAACCCGGGTTGGCCTTTTCTTGCATGTGGGTGGCGCGGCGTTGCTTGGCGCCCATTTCGCCTTTGTACACTGCAGCTCGCGGACTGCCTTCGCCAGCGCCCGAGCCCGAGCCTGAGCCTGAGCCTGCGTCGTCGCCAAATTGCTTACGGAATTGATCTGCTGCTTTAGCTTTTGCCTTGCGCTTGGCCTTGGCCTCGCGCTTGATGCGGCGGCGTTCGGCTGCAGAAATTTCGGTTGGAATTTCCTCTTCGGCATCGTCGGTAGTTGCTGTGGCTGCATCAACTGCTGCGGCCGAGGCGGCTTTGGCTTCGGCAGCCTGCCTAGCTGACGCAGCACGGCCAACCGCGGCCGCCTTGTCGGCTGCTGCTGCCATGCGAACGCTTGCCGCGCTACGGTGTGATCGCGAAGTCGGACGAAGCGCATCGGGAAGCGTTGCCTCATATGATTGCGCTTGGCCAGAGCGCGGACGCGATGTGCGCAACAGCTCGTCGACTTCGACCGTCGAGTAGCGGCTCGTTGATGTGTTGCGGCTTGCTGAGGCTCTGCGACTTGCTGATGTATTGCGGCCCGCGGAGGCGCTGCGACCCGCCGACGAATTACGACCCGCCGAGGTACTGCGGCTTGCTGATGTGTTGCGGCTTGCCGAGGTGCTGCGGCTTGCTGAGGCTCTGCGGCCCGCCGACGAATTGCGTGAAGAAGATACACCACGAGCAGAACCAGAACTACGAGTAGATGACGCAGTGCGTGTAGAACCAAAATCTTGTGAATCATTTGCAGCGCGCATCGAAGTTGACCTGCGCGAAGTACCCTCGGTACGTGAAGCGCCATCTGCGCGCGAAGACAACCCGCGCCCCGACTGCGCTTTCGACTTCGACTGCGCCTTCCCCGCCGACTTAGACTTCGCCGACTTAGACTTCGCCGCCGCAGACTCCGACGCCGCAGACGCCTTCCCCGCCGACTTCCCCCGCGACGCGCCCTTCGCCTTCGCATTCGCCTTCGTCCGCCCACGCTTAGACGAACGTGTAGTGTCCGTGTCGTCAAATGACACCGCAAAGTCTTCTTCAGAAAGATAGGAAAGCAGCGCCGAATCAGCGCGCCCAGAACCATAAGCGCCCGAGCGAGACCCGCCGCGTGAGCCTGACGCCGGCGCGGCAGACCTTGCCGACCCTTGCCCGCCGCGCTCAGAACGACGCGAGCGCGCACGAGAGCCAGCCGAGCCCGCGCCGCTATTGCGCGCCTCATCGAAAGACAGTATGCGTGGCTGCTTTTCCACTAAGATTTTGCTCCTTTAACGCATGTGGTTTGGTTTACGAGTTTATTTATGCGAGAAGCCATTAAAGCTGCAATGAGAATACCACACGACCGGGCTGCTTGCCACGGCGCATGCATGCAAACGCCCACCTGTTCGAAAGGAAAAACAGGCGGGCGATAAGGCGTTTTGCCAAAAATGGCGAAGGTGCGACCTAGTTGAGGTCGAGCTTTTTGATATAAGCCCTCCACTTTTCGAAAGAGTCGTCAGAGATAGCATGCTCCATCAGGCAGGCTTCGTCTTCGGCTACATCTTCAGAAATGCCAATTGCCTTGGTGAGGAAGGTAAACAGCATCTGATGGCGATCGTAAACCGCCTTGGCATATTCGTAGCCTTCTTCGGTCAGCGTGACATCGCCGTAATACGGCTGGTCAACAAGCTTGCTTTCCTTCAGCGCGGTAACTGCCTTATTAACAGAAGCCTTTGAGACCTCCATCTGCTTTGCGATATCAACCGAGCGAACAGACACTTCAGTGGTGCCGCCGAGCATGACGATAGCTTCCAAATAATCCTCGTGGGACTTGGACATTTTCTCCATGAGGAACTCCTTTCATACAGTGTTTTTAATATACCACATCAACTTGGACAAACTTGAAAAGTTAACCAGTCGCGAAAAATTTAAAGCCACTGGTGGAAACCAGCGGAATGAAATGGGAGGAAGGCACGGAGCAACCGGGAAGGAAATGAAGGGCGCGAAGCTTACCGGGAAAGGGGAAGGCACGGGGCTAACCAGGAAAGGGAAAGGCACAGAGCAACTGGGTATGAGCCGGCGCTAACCGAAAAGAAGAGGAAGGAGTCGGCGCTAACCGGGAAGAAGAGGAAGGAGTCGGCGAAGGCGGAGAGGGGGAAAGCCTTCGCCGACAATGCTGTATGGTGATAGCCAGACGAGAGGAGCTTCACCATCGGGTCAGCAAAAGAAAGGGGATCTGTTGGCGGCAGTGAGTTTGACCTGCCCCAACTGACATTTGTTAGTATAGGGTAACTAGAGTAACCCGTCAATAACTTTTCTGAAAAAAGTTTTCTTTGGGATACATTAATTACGGCAAGTGGCTCGCAGCTTGGCCGAAGTCTTTTGCGAACCGCATCCTGCCCCGCAGCCAGGCCACGCAAGGTTCCTCCTGCCCCGCAGCCGGGTCACGCCATGCAGGAATCATTCGGTCCCGCAGTCAGATTACGCTGCGATTTTCTTGCCCCACAGCCAGGCCACGCAAAAAGGCCATCAACGCAAAGAAAGGGCCGGCGAACCGACCCTTTCTCCAAATTATTAGTATGCGGAATGAAACCTATCCGCCGGCAGCGCACTCACCAGCACGTTCGCCAGCGCGTTCGCCCGCTCTCGCCAGCACTCACCAGCACGTTCGCCCGCTATCGCTTGGCGGCGTCTGTCATATCAGCCACCATGGTTTGCGCGCTCGCACAGCCGTGGCAACCACCGCAGCCACCTGAGCAGCCACAACCACCAGCTTCGTTAGCATGGCAGTCGCACATGCCGTTTTTCAGCAAGCGACGCACAGCCCACACGGCCCATGCCGCTAGCAACAACAGTACAACGATTGTCGACAAGTTCATTTCCATACTCACAATCATACTACGACTTATTCAGCCTTTGCTTCCTCGGCCTTTGCCTTTTCTTCGAACTTAGGCATCGGACGGAAAATCTGGAACAGCATGAGACCAGCAATGATCACAGCCAGAATGGTGAACACGCCAAACTCGCACTCGCCGGTAGCCAGGCCGTAGAACTGGAAGATCATCGTGCCGACGCACCATGCGAAGATGGTCATGTAAGCAACGGTGAGCCAGAACCACTTAGCCGAGCGCTGCTGCTGACGGATGGTGCCCAGTGCAGCGAAGCACGGAGCGCACAGCAGGTTGAATGCGCAGAAGGCAATGATTGCAGCGTTCTGACCAGCGAACAGCTGAGCAAAGCCGTACCACAGCTGAGCGTCGCCTTCGCCATAAGAATTGAGCTCGGTGATGATAGCGATAGTGGAAACAACGTTCTCCTTCGCCACCAGGCCGGTGATAGCCGTAGAAGCAGCTTCCCAAGAGTTGAATCCAAGCGGCGTGAAGATCCAAGCAATGCAGTTGCCAAGACCAGCCATGAGCGACGAGCCCATGTAACCGGGCACCTCGGAGTCAAGCAGGCCGAAGCCTTCGCCCGTGTCGCCGAAGTTCATGAGGAACCAAATGACGATAGTGGACAGGAAGATGATGGTACCAGCTTTGATGATGTAGCCCTTAACGCGCTCCCACACAGACTGCAGGATAGAACGCAGCGTAGGCAGGTGGTACTCGGGCAGCTCCATGACGAACGGAGTTGCTTCGCCGGCGAACCACTTCGTCTTCTTCAGCATGATGCCGGAGATGATGATGGCGATAACACCCAGGAAGTAGAACAGCGGGGCAACGTACCAGGTTGCGTCAGAGTTAGCACCAGCGATTGCACCAAATACCAGCGCGATGATCGGCATCTTTGCGCCGCAAGGAATCATGGTGGTGGTCATGATGGTCATGCGACGGTCACGTTCGTTCTCGATGGTCTTGGTGGCCATGACAGCGGGCACGCCGCAGCCAGATGCAACCAGCATCGGGATGAAGGACTTACCAGACAAGCCAAACTTGCGGAAAATGCGGTCCATGATGAATGCCACGCGGGACATGTAGCCGCACAGTTCCAAAATGCCCAGCAGCAAGAACAGGATGATCATCTGCGGGATGAAGCCGATAACGGCGCCAACACCAGCGACGATACCGTCGTTAACGAGCGACTGCAGCCACGGAGCAACGTCGGCCTTCTCCATTGCGTCAGCAATAATCTTGCCGCCGCCGGGGACCCACAGGCCATAAGAACCGTCAGAGGGGTCGGGCTCGGCAACTGTGGAAGCTTCCTTGTAGTCGTCGAAGGTGACCTTTTCAACCGTGGTAGTTACCTTGCCAGATTCGTCGGGCTCGCCTTCAACCTCCATGGAAGCGACAACGTTTCCTGCCTTGGCCTTTTCGTCAAAGTCCTTAACTACTTCGACAGCCTCGTCGTAGGCAGCCTTTTCTTCCTCATAGGTTGCTTTTTCCTTTTCAGAAGCGTCTGCCTCGGGCTTTTCGGGCTCGGACTGAGCAACAGCAACTGCTGCGATGACCTCGGAAGATTTCTCGGTCGGAAGCTGCGAGACTTCGTCTACGCCGTTGATTTCCTCAACGTATGCGGTGACCTTTGCCTGAGCTTCTTCATACTTGGCAGTTGCTTCTTCGAACTGCTCGGTGCCGGTGTAGAGCCAGCCGTCACCAGAAATCTGGTCGTTAGCCCAGTCGGTGACAGGGCCAGTACCAACGGTGATAGCCAGCCAATATACGCAGAACATAATGACGATGAAGATCGGCAGGCCCAGCCAACGGTTGGTAACCACGCGGTCGATCTTCTGGGAGGTGGTCAGGCCCTTACGGTTGCGCTTAACAGTCTCATCGACGATGTGGCTGATAGCGTCGTAGCGCTCGGCCGTAATGATAGATTCAGCGTCGTCGTCGAGCTTGTTTTCGACATCTTCGCGAATTGCCGCAACGGAAGCCTGGTCAGCATCGGAAAGCTTCAGCTCGGCGATGGTCTTCTGCTCGTCCTCGAACAGCTTGATGGCATACCAGCGAGAAGCAGCAGCCGGCACCTTGCTACCAAGAATGCCTTCGATTTTGGTGAGGGCTTCTTCGACAGCAGCGTCGAACTTCAGCTGGGTTTCAGGCGCCTTGTTAGCGCGGGCAAGCTCGATAGCCTTGGTAACGCACTCTTCGATACCCTGGCCCCTAAGTGCCGAGGTAGGAATAATCGGGCAGCCAAGCTTTTTGGACAGCGCGTCGATGTCGATCTTGTCGCCATTGCGCTCAACGAGGTCCATCATGTTCATAGCGATAACAACCGGAACACCCAGGTTCAGAATCTGGCTGGTCAGGTACAAGTTACGCTCAAGGTTGGTTGCGTCAACCAGATCGATAACGGCGTCGGGGCCGCCATCAAGCAGGTAGTCGCGTGCGCAAATTTCCTCAGGGGAATACGGGGAAAGCGAGTAGATGCCTGGCAAGTCGGTGATGGTCACGTCCTTGTCTTGGGTGTACTTGCCCTCCTTCTTTTCGACGGTAACGCCCGGCCAGTTGCCAACGTATTGGTTGGCACCGGTCAGTTCGTTGAACAGCGTCGTCTTGCCGCAGTTCGGGTTGCCGGCAAGAGCAATGCAAATGCCCATGTTTTGCCTTTCATTCATCGGTTCGGCGGATGACGCGGGGCGCGGGGTCGCGCTGT
>CAVEUW010000012.1:7279-22703 GCA_963619015.1 Senegalimassilia sp.
GGCGCGGTAACAAATGTTACCCCAGGTCAACAGCCGAATTGAGTTAGAAAACGGTAACTCAGGTTCCTAAAAAACGGCGCAGTAGCGCCAAGATTTGTAAACGTGTACGTGCATATGCGCGTACACACCATGCATAAGCAGGCGTTATTCGTTTACAAGAATGCTTTCAGCTTCGCTCTTGCGAAGAGACAGCTCATAGCCACGGACGGTAACCTCAATAGGATCGCCAAGTGGCGCGACCTTACGGACGTACACCTCGGTTCCTTTTGTGATGCCCATGTCCATGATGTGGCGCTTGATTGCACCCTCACCCGTGAGGCGGCGGACGGTTGCAGTTTCACCGATTGCGATGTCGCGCAACGTCTTGTTGCCTTCTGCCATGCGACACCCTCCTCTCTTTTGCTTTCTGTTTCGTCTATATTCCGCTGGCGCTATTGCGCAAAACCGTGCTGCATGAAGCAGCGCGGATGCGCGACGGCGTCAACGCGAACGGCCGCCTTATACGGCCGGGTTCGCCTTAAAAGTGGCAGCTGCGCTTAAAGTTCAATCATGCTTCGTTAGATACCTAAGTACAGTGGAAGCCTGATTTATCTAATAGCCGCCATGCGAAAGTGAGCTAGCGTGCTTACACGTTAGCTGCCAAATGTTAGCGAGCCAGCACGCTTGCGCGGCGGCTGCCAACAGCGATGCAGCTATTCAGTAGCAGCCGTAGTGATGATGTGGTTTGCAGCGTCGCGGCCGATAGCAACCTGAGCGCCTTTGACCTCGACAATTAGGTCGCCTGCAACGCCGGATACAACCTTGATTGCAGCACCTTCTACAAAGCCAAGGTTTTCCAGGTGATGCTGCAGTTCTTCCTTACCGCGCACCTTTACAACCTTGCCAGCTTCGCCCTCCTTTAAGAAGGAAAGGGGCATCTGCTGAACGGAGACGCCGGATGCGGGGGCTGCGTTTGTAGCACCTGCTGCAGCTGTTGCGTTATCCATGTTTGACTCCTGTCTTGTAGTCACTCGTCATGTATGGGCATAAGTTAGCCTTATACAACGCGCAAATATTAGCGCGGGCAAACACGGAATGGAACCCTCAGTCAACTTTTTTGTTAACCATAGCTGCTATTTTGTTTGTTTCATCACACAAACTTCACGAAACACGAGTGATTCAAGGACAATTGGTAACAAATGTCACCTTGCAGTTAGAGCGCGCCAGGTGTGATTTAGTAGTGCGCGCTGCCTGCGCTAGTAGTGAGCGCTGCCTGCGCTAAAGCCAGCTTTCGCAATGGCCCTAGACAGCAACAAGATAACCTTTCACGGGACCCGCCCGCCGCGAAAGGCGCCCTCCGCAAAGCCCCGTTCGCCGCTAAAAGCACCCTCCGCAAAGTCCAGTTCGCCGCAAAAACAAAAATACATTCCGTGAAGAATATGCGACTTCCCCTTCCAACTGTGCTTTTGCTGGAATATTATGCGAACTGTGAATAATCCTTTTCTGCACTGTATTCGCACTGGAGGAAGCATGGACCAACCGAGTCTGAACCGCTACATCGATACCCGAGGCGCCTGCGATAAGCCGGCCACCTTTACCGAGGCTGTTATTCGTGGCCTTGCTGCTGGCGGTGGGTTATACGTTCCTGAAACTATTCCTGAACTTACGCTCAACGAAATTTGCGCGATTTCAGAGATGCCGTATGCACTGCGTGCTGCGTACATCTATAAGAAATTCAACGTCGATCTGCCTGATAGCGTTGTTGATACGCTGATGGATCAAACCTACGGCGAAAATTTCGACGATTCGCGCATTTGCCCAATTACCTCACTTGATGAGAATACGCACGTGCTTGAATTGTGGCATGGTCCTACCAGCGCTTTTAAAGACATGGCGCTGCAATGCTTGCCGCGTTTCTTCTCTGCCTCAGCTTCGCAGCTGCGCGAACAGGGCAAACTCGACCACGACTTCCTTATTCTTGTTGCCACTTCCGGCGACACGGGAAAGGCGGCGCTTGAGGGCTTCCGCGACCTGCCGCATGTTGCAATTTCGGTCATGTACCCCGACGGCGGTGTAAGCGATATTCAGTATCGTCAGATGGCAACCCAGGGTGGCAACAATGTGAACGTCTGGGGCGTTCGCGGCAATTTTGATGATTGCCAAACTGGCGCGAAGAACGTCTTTGGTGACGAAGCGTTTGCCAAGCAACTGCTCAGCCAGCACGGCGTGGCGCTTTCTAGCGCAAACTCCATTAACTGGGGGCGTCTGCTTCCTCAGGTTGTTTACTATGTTTCGTCCTACGCGCAGCTGGTTGCTGAAGGTAAGCTTGCCGCAGGTGAGCCGCTTGATGTATGTGTGCCTACCGGCAATTTCGGCAACATTTTGGCCGCGTATTACGCAAAGCGCATGGGCACGCCTATTGACATGCTGTACTGCGCGAGCAACGAAAACCGCGTGCTTACCGACTTCATCAACACAGGCACCTACGATATTTCCGATCGTGAATTTGTGCTGACGCCGTCGCCTTCTATGGATATCCTGGTGAGCTCAAACCTTGAGCGACAGCTTTTTGAGCTGACCGGGCGAAACAGCGAAGCAATTGCTGGCTGGATGGCCGATTTGAAGCAGAAAAAGTGCTTCCGTGTTGATGCCGAAACATTCGCGCGCGTCCGCGAGCAGCTGCGCGCCGACTCGGTCACCAATGACGAATGCTTGCGCACCATTAAAGAAGTGCTTGACCAACACGATTACCTAATGGATCCACACACCGCTGTTGCATATCGCGTAGCCCAAAATCTACGTGGTGAAAACCCCGTACTGATTGCAAGCACCGCGCATTGGGCGAAATTCGGCAACAATGTGTATCGCGCACTGCACAACATGGCCGCAAGTGAAAGCCTGCCAAAAGACGTTGCTGCGCTTTCCGGCTGCGACCTGAACAGGCTGGTGGCAAAAGAGTCAGGGCACAACGATATTCCGCAAGGCTTAGCCGAGCTTGACTCGCTGCCCGTGCGTTTCACTGAAGTGATTAACGGCTCAACCCAGGACATTGAAGAGGCTGTAGAACAGTTCCTGGCAAGCCGCAATAACAAATAGGGACAGAAAACTGTCAAACTGGGGGAAAGGGTACCGCCAATGAGTTCAGTAAAAAATCTTAAGCCGATGGTTCGCCTATCCATCATGAACCCAAACACTGAAAGTTCTTCAGTATTTGGCCGCGGCATTGCAAGCCTGTGCAAAGGCGTGCGCGACACCGGTTCGCTTAATGCTGCCGCAAAAGGAATGGGCATGGCATACAGCAAAGCATGGCGCATCATCAAGGAAACCGAAGCCGCTCTTGGCGTGCAGCTGCTTAACCGCGATGGCGCACATGGCAGCACGCTGACTGAAGAGTGCTTACAAATTCTTGATGCCTATCAGGCACTTGAGAGCGCATTGCAAAAGCAAGCCAATGAGCTGTACGAAAAAGAAGTCGGCTAGTAGCTGCTTTCTTCTGGCACCGACCGACAAGCAATCAGCAAACGATTAGCCGCTCATCAGGGGCAAATCGTTTGCTACTAAATAGCCGGAACGCCGCCACTGCCCGGAGTTGTCGCATACGCTCTCGCATGGCTCGAAAGTCAGCGCGTTACACATCGGAACTGCCACCACTACCCAGAACTACCCGGAACTGCCACTACAGTTCCGGGTATTTTTGTCTCGTCAACGCAAACCTAAACGCGGCCTTAGCTCAGCACATCAGTGCATCCTTTGCATTGCCAAATTACTGCTTTTGAAAATCGTTTAGGCAGCGCAGTAACGCTTTATGAAACCTCTATCCCCTCATAGCGCGCAGGCTGCCAGGCTAAATACAACGTCGTATCTGCCGTAATGCGCACTGAATCTACCAACTGCGAAGATTCATCTGGCGCCAGATAGAACCCCGGAACAAACGTAGCCTGTCTAACCTTCCCATGCGCTTCATACCACAAGTTGCTTCTTGCCTGCGCATGAATACGAGTCGACCATGCAACCAATTGCCCTTCGGGAAGCTGCGTAGATGCATCAATCGGATGCATCATTTCCTCATCCAAAAATAGAGTCTTTCCTGAGAAAAATTCCTCCGTAGCCTGTGTAAACAAATACGTTATTCGCGCCATATTCCTACCATATAGGTTTAACTGTCCTTTCGGCGCAGGCGTGCCCTGTACATACTTTGTCGTACATTCAGGATCTGTAAACCAACACTCAAACCCAGAGCATTGTTCCTTTTCTCCTGCATACTGAGCGCTTGTTGGTGTCCTATACGGTTCGCCTTCCTGCACAGCGTCGCCCCAACAGGGGTCCTTTTCTCCATCAACGTAGAATTTAACCTGGGTTTTATCCTCTGAAACTCGAACCGGGTTAGAAACAGCAGAACCTCGATAAGGTATGGACCCATAACGTGTTCGCGCACGAACGACGCAAGCGATGTATTTACCTTTATGACTACTATCAACGGTAAAAACAGTGCTTAAGCTGGCGGCGTTTTTTACGTCTCGATGCCGCAAAACTGCCTGTAAACCAAGAATTTTCGATCCTCCGTTATACAGCAAAGCCCCATCACTAGCCCAACTCGTCCAATCATAGCCTTCGAAAAATACCCTGTACTGGATACTGAAACGTTTTCCCAAATCCCCTGTTACAGCAAGCGAAAGTTTATCTATTCCACCAGACCCGGTCGCATTGACGTTAATTGCACCTGAAAGGCTTGTCCCCTCTACACTCAACCGAAACTGATCAACCGCAATACCTGAGACAACCGAGCCGACAACGCCAGCCGCCGGCTGCTGCGCCATCCAGTTACCACCTACAGGATGTGCTTGGCCGACAATCTCAGGCGCTTCAGAAAGCCAGGCGCCAGTCTCGCTCGAAACAATCCAATCGTATTCATACACAATTCCTGACTCGCTCAGCGATGCGCCGCTCAGCTTTTCACGTGGGGATAAAGACGCAGCCCATGAATCAACCGACAGCCTCGTTCCAGCGACAATTTCCCTAGAACCACCTACAACTTGAATATCGAGAGGTTTGCCACTTTCCGATCCAAAGCGGACATCGGACAAAGTCCACCAATGAGATGCGTTGGACCATTCGTTGCCGGGATATCCACTTGAATGGAATTGAACAGGCGTACCGTCGGCGCTTGCTCCGTTCGCTCTATCCAGCGCCATGCCAGAACAATCCGAAAACAACCACTGTGTCGAACCATCACCATGCACCCATATTGATTGCGCCCTATTGCGCGACTGGGTGTACCACAACTCACACGCCGCAGGTTCCATAGTCGGGCCAGAACCTTTTTGATCAAGCGATAACGACCCATTCCCAAGATGGACAGGAATAAAGCGAAGCGTCCCGCGAACAGAATCTTGATCGATTGCTTCAGCGATCCATTGCTGACTCGTAAAACGCGCATTTGTCGCTAGGACACACTGAACGTTTGCCGACGTTTGAGCTTGAGGAACAGCTAAACATTTTGCCGGATGCGATGCCGGGGCAATAGTCAGCACCCGATTAGTCCATGCAAGGTTGCATGAAATCATAATGCGCTCAGCATTTTGATCAATCCAGCGTGTCGTAAAGTTAATAGGAGGATCGTCGCTGCGTTTCGAATACCATTGTGTTCCGTAGTAATAATAGTTCCAGAAACTCGACTTCAGCTGAAACGAATGCAATACCTGATCTTGCTCTCTGCGAATCCAAACACTGTAATCACTACCAGGATAGCTTCGATAATCAGTCCACACTTGCGCACCGTCTCTATGAAGACCATCTCCAACCTCGTTATCAATCACAACAACATGCTCGCCTTCGATAAACTCCGCCGGCGGCTGACTGTGAATACGGTGAACTAACGTATAGCGCGTATCGTCTCCGGAATCGGGGTGCCACAAATTATATGAAGCGTCATTGCCGTTGTAGCTTCCACACGCTATTTCCAATTTGCCCGTAATGTGGTGATAAAGTTCGGTACTGAAATCGCACCGAATAGTAATCTTCGAAGCAGTGCGAATAAACTGCTTTGCAGAGATATCCCATTCAACCCAAGGTGTTTTAGCGCAAACCCAGCGATCGGTATACATCGTGCCACCGATTGCGCCACCGTCACCTGCTTCAAGTGTTCCTATATCATTCCACGTTTGCGTACCATACAACGAGCCATTACCTCGAAAGATATAGGAGCCGTCCCACCACGGTTCATCAGCAAGTGCAACTCGAGGCCGCCAAATCAAAAGTCCTGCAGCAACCCCTAAGCCAGCCACAAACGCACGGCGGGTCATAAGTTTGCCCGTAGTTTTCCCGTCCATCATTTTCCCTTTCCCATCAGCAATTTTCATTCTTACTGAAAGCGGCTAACATACAACCTACAGCGAAGTTTGCAAGAAGCTTAAAAGTCGCACTACCGTTGGCACCAACACCAAAATTGTCGTCGGCGGCAAAAAGCACAGTGACAAAACCACATCAAGCTTTGTCGGCATCTTTCGAATTTCCTCAAGCGCTGCCGCCTGAGCTCGTTCGCGCGCGAGCGTTGCTTGAGCTTCTAAACCCTCAATAACCGACGATCCCTGGTTAATCGCTTGCAAAAGCTGTGCTACAAAAGCTGAAATTTCTTGGCTTTCACAACGTTGCGAAAGATGTTCAAGCGCTGCTTCGCGCGAAATGCCAAGCAAATTCACCTCTTGGTCTACTAGTGCAAATTCTTCTGATAGCGGCGCATCAAGACTTCCTGCTACTTCTTTAAAACATTGCTCAACAGGCGATCCTGCCGCAAGCGCAACACCGAGCAAATCCATTGCGTCCGGCAATTGCACTTCCATACGCAACCGACGGCTTTTTCGCTTTGAATTTAGGTACAAGTCCATACCAAACCAGCCACCAGCTGCACCTATTGCAACCAAAACAATGCTTATAACTATGGATGTATTTGCAACAAATGTGACGAAGGCAAGTAACAGCGCTACAGCAACAGTAAGAACCAAACGCAATGCACGCCAGGTTTCGGGCGTAATAGAAACACCAGCAAGACGAAGCTGCTCATGCAACGTTTTTGTGTCTTCAGATGCAAGCGGAACAAAACGCTCAAGGGTATCCGACAATCGGGAGATTACATCACGAGCGAAGGTTTTTGTGGCACTTGCAGAGCCTACGTTTTCACGCTGACTTGATGCTGTACCAGACGTAGCTGCTGCTCTATTTCGCAATGTCAATAAATCAAATGCACTGGCGCGTTCTTTAGCCCCACTCCAAACAAGAAGTGATTCATAAATTGCAAGGCCAACCATCATTGCCACAAGCGACAATGCAACGCCAATAAAAGCTCCCATCTTTGTCTCCCTTCCCTTCTTAGATTTGCGCTCGCTTGCACTTCGTCACATGGCGACATGCCATAACGCCAATAATTTCCATCACCAATGCACAAGCAAGTAAAAGCCAGCCCAATGGGTCTTCCCTGTAGAAAGTGGCAAAATCAGCATTTGTCGCATATGACAACAAAAAGATTGCCGGCATCGAGCAAGCGACGAACCACTGAGCAAGACGTGTTCCGGCAAGTTCAGTACGAAGCTCTCGCTCAAGACGCATACGAGCATTCGCATGATCAGATATCGAATCAAGCACTGCAGCGATTGGCCCACCGAAACGACTTTGCACACGCAGCGCTGCAGCAAGCGATAGTGCATCTCGACAATTCGTTCGTTTAGCAAGAGCTTCCAATGCGTCCGGCAATGGTGTTCCGTATGTTGTCTGCGCTAGGATATGCGTTAATTCGCTACGCAGTGGTTCAGGGGCATGATCAGTAGAAACGCGAATCGAACGCTCTAGCGTAAGAGAGCTTTTTACGCTCGCTGACAGTTGTGGCAGCATGCGGACAAACTGCTCCGCAAAGGCCTCTTGACGCTTTTTGATACCGCGCGAAATGTACAATGCAGCTACAAATAGCACCGCGATAGCAGCAACAATTGCGACAAATAAGCCACCAACAAAGCTCGCAAACACCGCAACCACAATCGCAATAGCAGCAATGCTTGCAACCCAAACAACTGGCGATGTTTCAATTCCAGCCTCGCGAAAAATAAGCCTCAAACGACCCGACGATTCTTCGTCTTCTTCCGCTTCTTGTTTTCCCTGTTCATATAGCGCGCGAGCATTCAACGCAGCGTCGCGAGATGCTGTTTGTAAGCGCCTGTGAATGCTATATGTCACAGCTCCAGTAGCAACTGCTGCAGCAATAATAATTGCTGCAATCAAATACGCGAATACCATAGAAACACCTCACGATTCGAAGAACCACGAAGGGTCATACCATACGCCTGCTTGAACCATGCGCTCTTTGATTCGCTGAGGCTGCGTACCAAGCGCGCGCCAGGTTCCCACAACTCGTTCAAATGCATCAACCCCTGTAATTTCGAACCGAAACAGTTCGGCTCGAGGGACAACAGAAGACCCTTCTGGAAGACGATCAATTGCAACAACGCTCGTTACGCGGCGCGAGCCGTCACGCATGCGTTCTACATGCACTATCAGCCCACCCTGTAGCGACTCCCCGATTTGCTGCGTTATCACATCAAGTCCTAAATCGGCATCGGCATAGCCAACCATCGTTCGCAAGCGACTTAATGCATTACCTGGATCGTTAGCATGAATGGTGGTCATTGAGCCCGGATGATCTGTTTGCATCGCCTGGAGCATTTCGTAGGCTTCTGCTCCACGACATTCGCCAATAACAATCCTGTCGGGGCGACGACGCAACGAAAGCGCCACTAATTCGCGCATGCCAACAGCACCTTGACCCTCGGTATTTGCTTCACGAGTCTGCATGCGTTCAACATGCGCGGCACGAAGGCGCAATTCAGGAGTGTCTTCGATAGTAATAACGCGCTCGTTATCAGGGATGAAGCCTGAAAGAGCGCCAAGTAAGGTGGTTTTACCCGAGCCGGTGCCTCCCGAAATAACAATCGGACATCGCGCTTTTACGGCAGCCCCTAAAAACTCAGCAATAGGAACAGGTAATGCACCTCTTGCCACCAAATCGTCTATCCCCATAACGCGTTCGCTAAACATGCGTAAGTTAAGGGCGGGTCCATCAGGCGCAAGCGGTGGAATAATATAGGTTGCTCGAGCACGCCCACCAGGCAACATTGCACATCCCATAGCATGCGATTCATCGCAACGCATACCAGCCTGCTCGGCAATTTTATTTATGATGCGACGCAAATGATCCGCATCATCAAACACAACATCTGGGCGCGCCTCAATATGACCTGCGCGCTCAATAAAAACTTGTGGATCACGATATGGCATTGCCGGATCATTAACGTCGACGCCACCACCATTAACCATGATTTCAGTAATACTTTCATCTTCAAGTAATGGCTGTAATGGCCCATAACGAAGAAAGTCATCGACAATCGCTTGACACAAAGTGTCCAACTCACTTGAAAGCGCGTTTACACCCCACGAGCGAACAGTCTCTTCAACAAGCGATGCAATAACGTTCTCAATTCCGTCGGCAGCCGATGACCCCTGCATGCGCAGTGCTAAGCCATCACGCACCGATCGTTTGAGAGCTAGCTCTGTTGACCTGTCCATAATCATTCACCTGTCGAAACGCTATCGGATGCGGCAATCAACTGCAAGCTAACCTTTCCTGACGCTTGAGCAGAACGCAATTCATTCGCCTCATCAGGTGATACTTCAATGGTTACTGCCGCATAAGAAACGCCTTCCCCAGATCCGTCACCACCTGTAGACAACACTCGAGCTCGAGAACAAAGCTCAGTTGCGCCCGTAGCACCACTGCTTGTAGGTTCCACCGATACAACGCGAACGTAATCGAGTGGCTTAATTTGTCCCGCAACACCTGTCTCGTCGTTTACAGATATTGAAACCGCTTCCATTCCTGAAGCCAGTGACGCAGAAAGTCTTCCGTCTCCGCCCGATGCAGCCACAACACCTGAATTCAATTGCGAACCTGCAGGAATATCAACAAGCGCTCGAGCACCTGCAACACCAGCTGCTGTTGCCGAAGCTGCCTGGTAAACGCCACTGCAGCGATACGCCTCTGGTACCATCTGCGACTTCACATCAGCATCTGCTATAGCTTCACCTGCGCGAATATCACGATTCGCCACAAGAACACTTACCTGATTTCGCGTTGCGGCATCAACGGCTGCATTAGCTGTTGTCGACTGCCACAAACCAAATCCAACACCAACAATTGCAATAGCTATAGATGCTGCCGCTACCGAAGAAAGTTGCTTAAGCTTCCCTATTGCCTTTTGCTCACCGCTATTACCCATACCAGCATCTCGGCCAGATGCGCCTCCTTGCGAATCTTCCGACCACGCCGTAGTCCTGCCATTTGCTTGCCATACGGAATCCGACTGAACCGCACGTCTGCGACCTGTCTGCGACTGCGCATTCCCAAAACGCCTCGCACCTGCTCTTGCTACTGTCATCTTTACTCCTTCCCCGCGTAAAAGCGGACTTCCCTATTCAGACGCGCGAACGCGTTCAATCATTTCCGCCGGAAACCCATCAAGGTCATTTATTGCTGAAAAACGTCCTGTATTCTGTCCTTGCGCAAAGGAATACTTGCCACAAGTGCGCTGATCGGGCCGCCAAACTTTTTGCGATGCATACGGTCGCGCCTCAATCACGCGGCATGATGCTGCTTCTATCGAGTTATAGCCAAACCCCTGCGCAAACACCGTTGGCACTGCCTGAGATACCTGCATACCTATAACCCAATAGCGTTGCGACTCCGGAACAGCACCTTTTGGAGCCTCGTAGAACCAAACCTCAACCGGGCCAGAAAAACCCTGATTTCGAATGGTTTGAACAATCTGATATGCCACAACATTGCCTGGATCGTCGGCATATTTCGCCTGCTGAGATACAACAACATCCATACAAGCTGATCGTGCTGCATCTAAAGTCTGCTCTTGTCTGTCTTTGGCACAATAGGCAATACCTACATCAACAGCAAACGACATAACCGTCAGCAACAAAAAGACCGCTATAACAGCTAATGGGGCAATATTGCCTCGCTCGTTCGATAAACCATTCGCTGTTTTATTTGGGAAATTATTTGCAAAGCTGTTTATCAAACTCATGAGCTCACCTGCACTTCTACGGCCTTTTGATTGTCGATATCAAACGAAACGTGTCGTTTGAGCTCAACTGTTTGCCAACCGGGCAGGGCGACAAACGTCGGCACAGAGTACGAAACATCAAAAGAAACTTTCGTATCGGTTTTCCGCGTTTGCAGCGTGCCGTTGCGTTCTTCCCAGGTTGACCCCGAACGTGTCGTATTCACCGACGCGTTACACACCTGCAAGGCGTCGGGGTTAAGCTGCGAGACCTGTCCGATTATCTCGTCGGCAACGAAGCGATTCTTGTCCGTGGCGCTTACAAGCCCAGCTGTATCGATTCGAATACTGGCCTGCGAAAGCTCCGACGAGAGCACCTCGGCGCTAAACATCGCAACGGCCACTTGAATGATTCCAAAAACAACCATCAAGAAGAGTGGCAATACGCAGACAAATTGAACAATTTCACTGCCAGTTTCGTCTTTACGCATAATCGTTCCCTTCCGGCTCGTAGGCGCTACGACAGGAATTTGCCTCTAAGACAAACAAGCCATTCGAAGACCCGCTTGCCATAGCGACTGCCTTTCCGACTACCGTGAGATACGTACCGGAAAACGTTGCATGAACCGTTACATCCCTGCTTTCAAGCTGAACGTTTTGAGTTACGAACCCACCGTCTTCCTCAGAAAACGTTTTGCGTGAAAAACCGACCTTCGAAGATCGTGCGCTTGTGTCTATCTGCAAGTTGAAACCGTCACCTTCAAGCGAGGGTGCCGCCTCAAGAGCTGCTTTTCGCGCCGCATCCGCACTAAGGGGAAGATTTGTGCCTTGAGAAATCTTTTCGCACCCCCAACTTGCGGCGGCATGCGCTGCATCAGAAAGAGCTATTTGACACAGCACCACGTGACCGAAGTCCAAGGCGGCACACAGAAATAGAGCGAGCAGGGGCAGCACCATGATGAAGGTCACGATGCTGCTACCCCTTTCATTACCACAGACAGCATGCTGCTTACGAAACGCCGAACCACGCGGCACGAACGCTAGCTTGTCATCCTGCTGAACATGGTTGTGATTTTGGTTCCGGCAGAGGAAATAGCATCGGTCAACTGGCCCTGCAGCAAAAGCAACGCTGCGCCAAGACCGACTGCGAAGCCAAGCACGATGATTACCTGGACGATTTCCGAGCCGCCCTCTTCTTCCCCGCACATCATCTGCGCATGCATCTTTTTCATTGCACCTTCCATGCTTTTGTTTCCCATGTTCTTCTTCCCTTTCTAATTGAATACTTCCGGCAACGCGCCTTTCGCAATGCCGCCTTGTTAAGCACGGACATCCGGCCGGGCTGTCCCGCGCTCTACTCATAAAACCACCATCCCTCCGAATACCAACCACAGCGCCAAAAACGGAGCCATGGGCAATCCGTCGTCAAACGAAAGCTTGCGCGTTAGTACAGCTACGCCTGATACAACAGCTGCCGATACATAACACGCAAAAGCCCCGGTCAACGCACATGAACCCGTTGCTAGGGCAAGTGCAAACATGCAACGAATGTCACCTCTGCCAATAGCGTTCGATCCGCTCTTTAAAACATTGCAAGCAAACCAACACGCAATAAGAACCACCGTCGCAGCAGCAAGTCCCCAGCCTAGAGCCGTAAGTCCCCCGTGCAGCACCTGATATAAAGCGCCAACTGTGCCAAGAACAACACAACACTCAATCGGAATCATTCGAGCACGCACATCACAGACCACACCTACAAGCATCGCCACAAAACAAACTGCCATCAGCGCGTCCAGGTACAATAAGCGCCCCGATGCAGGCAAAAGGGCAAACGCAGCTGCGCATATAACACCAAGCGCAACACGCTTCGGTACATCAGCCCTAAACGAGCATCGATCTGCCTGCTGCTGTTCTGTGCGTACGGCAATTAACGGATCTACATCCAGCCCAGCGTCGCACAGTAATTGCGCCCGCTCACGAGCGAGTTCGCCCCGACGTGCAAGCCGTAAGGCATCATCAAGCCAAACTCCTATTGCTCCATCTGCGCCCTTATCGGTAGGTTTTGGAAGACGCTCAGGATGTGCTTGCCGATATGCAACAAAGTCTTGAAACGAACTATTCCACCACTCAAGGCTTCTGTTATAAGCACGGCGAAGCACAATATCGGAAAGCCACGGCACCAAAAGCGCCCCGCAGAGCAAGCCAGCAACAACGAAAATAGCTAGCAAGCAGGCAAAATACGTGCTCATGCTCCCACCGCACAAGCCTCACGCTCATGCGTTTGTGCATGGCGAGGAACAGCAGCAGAACGGGCAGAACTTACAGAACGCGCATGACGCGATCTTGATTCATAGGCACCACTTTCGCTCTGTTGCGCAATTGACGTCTGTTCAGCCGCGGGATATTTCACCTCCAGCTTTGCACCAGGTACACCGCCTTGTCGTAGCTTCGCGCAAGCACGCGCCTTAAGTGCAGCGTCAACGCGCGAAGAATACACTGCCTCAGACTCACGCGTATCTAACAACTCGATTCGCACCACAATGTCGGCGCCTTTTGCATTTGCGGGCACAGAAATTGTTTGGACATTTTGCGGCTTATCTGCAGCAACGGCCTTTACAGTCACAGGTTTATTTGCCGTCGAAATCGCAGCTGCAACCCCAGGCTGCGCAACCGCTACTGCAGGCACTTGCATAACCTGTGTCGCTGGTGACTGAGATACCCCAGCAGGCGCTGAAGTTGCTGGCGATTGCGATACCCCAACAGGCGCTGAAGTTGCTCGCGTCGAGGTTGTCTGCGCCATCGAAGGCGCCACCGAAGCGGCCGAGATTGGCGACATGGTCCCAGATTGTACAGGCTTTGAGGTAACCGCTGCTGGCGGCAACGTCGGACCAGTAGGCGCCGCGGCCGCAGCTTTAGCACCCTCACCAGGCTCGAATCGATGCAAACAGCCATAGCACACCTCAGCATCATCAAACGAACCTGCTTTACAAATAGGACATTCTTTCATTGATTTTCACCTCCATTGCATGCGATTAAAACCTGGTCGCCTTCCACAAACCATGGCCCATCACATGACGAGAACCTTTCCATTACCCCTGCCGCACGCCTACAACGAAGGCGACGGCGTGGACCAACATCTACATATGACGCGATTACGCACCCATCTTTCCCAATAAACGCGACATCAATCGGCGCTTTCATTCCAACCGTATGCACGTCGTTGCAGGGCATAAGCAGCAGCACGTCACTATTTGGGCTGCTTCCCAACAACCCCTTCACGCGACTTTTAAACCTGGCCGCTAAAACAAGCGGAGCCGGCTTTACCCCACATCCCATCTCACTTACACCTTCCCTCTTCCTCAAAGCGTTTATGCATAGCGAACAACAACGCTGACCGAGCTTCCCACCTGCGTACCAGTCACAAACGCCCAGCGATACGTACCCTGTGACTTTGAAAACGATAAGCACCCTTCCTGGTTGCTTTCTTCCTGGTTGTTTTCGCAGCTAGCCCAACCTTTACGCTCGAACTCTTCTTGAACCTGTGTCAGCACATCAGCTACGCTGCCTTCACATAACCATCCCGCGACCTGAGCAGATTCATCAAATCGAGCACCACTACGACCAGAAATCGAAACCAGCTCCTCGCTCAGCACACCGTCCGACGTATCAGCTACTTGCTCGTATGTGTCGCGTGCATCCTGCATCACAGCCTCATAGCCAACAGTTGGCGAAGTTGCCGCTGCAATATACTCGGCCGCTGATCCTGTAAGCTCACCAACTGCTCTACTTGCTCCCACCAGCACAAATATCGCTGCGACGATCACGCAGGCACATACCAAGCGCCAATACGGCGTACCACGGGCGCGCACCGCCGGCCTCATGCGAATACTCCCGGCTTGTAACAATCCACCGTAAACTCCTCCACATGCTTCAACTTCGGCAGCGCTACGCCGAACACCGAATCCTTCAGTCCTAATCCAAACAGTGTTGGCGCATATTCAACCGTGCCAACAAACGTCGTATGCCCACCCGAAGCCGACCTGGCTGACACCTGTGCAGAAACATTGCTTTGCGACTGAAGCGTTTGAGACAAAGCTTCCTCAACCGCACCACAGCTTTGCCCAATGTCTTGCCCATAAGCAGGCGAGGTTGCATGAACACGCACCAAGTCGCGAAAATCATTGTCAAAAGCAGCGCACGTTCCAAAAAAAGACAGTGCGTTTACCGCAACCACTGCAACTATGATCATCACTGGGAAAGCAACTACAAACTCGATAGTCATCTGGCCTGATGCATCTTGTTGCCAGCCAAACTTTCGTCCAGCATGTCTACCG
>CAVEUW010000012.1:22766-42333 GCA_963619015.1 Senegalimassilia sp.
TGCCCCATAAATCCCACTAATCCCATGGCACAGACCCTGTCAAACTCGAATGAATCCCAATGAGCGCATCTGCAAATCCACTTACAGCATCAGATGCAGCCTCTTTTGCTGCAGGCGGAAGGGTTATCGTGATAGGGGCTCTGCTTCCTCCGCCTAAGTCAAACGAAGCAATCTCAATCTTTCCGTCAGAAGCTTCTATTGCCTCAGATCCGCGCTTACCCACAGCTCCCATAAGCGCAGCAAATGGGTCGTTCGAAACAAGTGGATTTTCCACTGCCACCTGCTTCAACTCCAGCAGCCGCGCACATACAGCACTGTCATCGTCAGCTGCAGCAATATGCGCCGAATTCACAATTACTGGGCGCAAAGCGTCTATGTTTGTCGGCGCAAGTCCGGCCCCTTCCACAATGTCGGAAAACGCATCGGCCGCCCAATCACCTAAGCCACTTGGCCCAATAAGTGGAATTGACCCAATTGCGTTTCTGATGGCACCTTCTATCGCATCCTGGCCTCCTGCGTACACCTCAAGCATCCCGGACCACAAGCCAAGCACCACTCCCGCTGCACCAACTGCCGCACCTTGATTAGCCAGACCATCAGTTAGAGAGTTAATTACGTTTTCTCCTTCGCCTGATGGATCGGCAACAAGCGTGGCCGAAGACACCGCAACACGCGCTCCAAGATTTCCACTGACCTGCACAAATGCACTTTCAAAGCCTTTTGTTGGCGCATCGCTTCCAACGTTTGCACACAGCACCACAACGCCATCACTTCCAGGAGGCCTTGCGGTGATACGCATACGAGCAGCCTCAGAAAACGCCTTCCCAACAGCATCGAACACGCTCGACGCTCGCTTCTTCACCTCGGCCTTCGCCGGACGCGCACGTTCAAGCGCCTTCGAATAATCTTCAGCCGCTAGAGCCACAGCCCGGTAATGATGCTCGAACCCGTTTTCAATTGACGTCGAAGCGGCGGCGACGTTTCCCATGCTCGATCGAACGAATTTGCAGTCATCACAATCGTCGAATTTCCCGTCCTCCGGAAAATCTTCGATCGAGATACGCCCCACTACATCAATCGCGTCCGGGCATCCATCCCAGGCATGCACCTGCACCTTTCCCTCGTCGGTAATCGTATACGGATACACGGCCTCGGTATACAGCGGCGTTAACTTCAGCTGATCGGTATTACTAGGCAACGTAGGGAAATATGCTTCGAAGTTATCGCCCGATTCATGCACATATCCCAAGTTGATCTGTTCACAGGCATAGCGGTAAAAGCGCTTTCGCAACGCAGAATCAGCTTGTTCTTCAACCGAAGGCCCTGTTGGAGCTTCGGCAGCCAAACGCCTGGGGTAATAAGCCTTCGCTCGGGCAAGAGCCACCGAAAACGACCAGGTATCAACACTTGAGTACAGCGGGTTGTTTGCACCTGACATTTCCGCCAACGTGCCTGCTCGCTCAGCCATGCAATACGCCGGATACGCTCCGCAATCATGCTCGAAAGCAACTTGTTTTGCTCGGTTAGCGTCCTTCGCTGCCTCTTCGGCCTCTTTCGCCTTTTCGCGAATTTCAGAAGCGTTGTTATCGGCGGTATCAAGCGCTTCTTCAAGCGAGCCATCACTTTCCAGGCTCGCTATATCCTCTACTTCATCAGGCACTGAAATTGCCAGCGCAACATAAGGCGAATCCTTCCCGTTTGCCTCAGCAGCCGAAGCGGCCTGCACTGCACATAAAAATGGCAACGCTTTCTGAACTCGATTCAATCCAGCAACAGCGCGCTCGGAAAATTCATTTCGAGCCTTCGCCACACGATGCGAAGCCTCTAACAGCTTTTCCCCAACAGATTGCCCACCCGGAACACATAACGCGACAATGCCAAGTCCGCAAGCAGCAGCGCTCGTTAAGTTAAGCGAAAGCACCACTGCATCACACAGACGCACAACGATCATGTATTCAGCCACAACATTTTCAGCCGCAAGCGCCGCAGCGTCGCTTACCGATTGCACGCGAGAAGAAATGGAGTTAACTCGATAAACCTGCGCAGTCGAAAAAATAAGCGAAAGCGTCAAAAGCAGCGACAATACAATACTCATTGTTGTCATGCCTTGTTCATCGCGCACTGCAAAACACCTGGTCAAACGCTTCCCTACAGACTCAATCAAGCCAGATAAACAGCGCGAAGGCCCAGATAGGCGTTGTAAAAGCCCAAAGCCGCAAAGCATTACGACCACGCCCCAATCCATCCTTGCGGGTTGCGCCCAGCATCTGTGCTCGCTACCCAACCAGGTTGCGTCTGACGGCTTGCTTCAACCTTTACCGAAAGCGTCCCGCCATCATCAGTAAGGCTTAAAAGCGATGCGGCAACATCAAAGAGCGGCAACGGCTTAACCTTATTCGTGATAACTACACGCACCTGATCAGAGCACTCATTACCTTCAACCTGAATATCCCAAGAACATCCGCTCGCATGAACATGAAAGCAATCAACTGGCGGAATCGCGCCTAATCGATGACGAACAAACGCATCAACAGCACCCGACATATCTCCCGAAGCATCGGTTTTCGTTGCAAGAAGGCGACACGCATCACTTGCCGCAGCATTCATAACTACACGGTCATACAGAATCATCCCCGGCTGAATCAGCATCAGCAAAACGCAAAACACAACAGGAATCAGAAAAGCCGCCTCAACCGTCGCTTGACCAGCATCTTTGTATCCGCTTGGCGAAAAGATCATGTCGCCTCCTTCCCTAAAACGAAAATCACTACGTAAAGCTCCCACGCATGTAGCCGCCAGCGCCGACGCAGTTCCCATCACCCAGGCGCCCCAAATCAGACAGCGCTAAAGCAGCTCCTATTAGCCGCCGGTGCCTTGCAAGCCAACTGCGCCCAACAAGCCGCCGTCGGCACCTAGCCGCCGATGCCTAATACAGCACTATGTCAGCCGACGCCTGCGGAGCCGCGCCCTCAATATGATGAGATGCCGACATAAGCGCGTGCTCGACAAACATGCCGCCAGAAAACCCATGCCACAGAGCACCTATTCCCAAGGCAAGCGCTAGAAATGCGGCAGCAACAATGGCGAATTCCACTGTCGATTGCCCTGCCTCGCAATGTTTTGCAAACAACCTTGACCAGCGAAAGCAAAACGCATGAGCAAAGCGTCCTTTTGCCCCATAGCCAAAATGTCTTCCCAAAGTAGTGCCGCGAAACGTACTACAGGCTGTTGATACCGTCCGCAATGGCATCCCAAAGCTCCTGCAACTTCGGACGAAACACCGTGATGGCAATAATGGCAATCACCACAAGCACACCGACCAAAATGGCGTACTCGGTTGTACCCTGGCCGTCTTCACGGCGTCGCAACGAAGCAAAGGCGCACGTCAAACGAGCTAACGTGGCGTTATACCAATTCATCGCAGATTCAAACATGTCAGATTCCTCCCATCAATTCCAACAACACCGGACCAAGCACTAAGATCAACATGGCCGGCAATATCAACGTCCCTGTTGGCACCATCATTTTGACCGGGGCTTTCGCCACTCGCTCTTCAACGCGCGCCCGCCTTTCAGCACGCGCTTCAGCCGCCGCCTGCTCTAAGCATTCGCCAAGTGCTGTACCAAACCGCAACGACCTAACAATCGACGAAACAGTCCGCGTAAACAGCGGCGAGTCATAAGAAGCAGCTAAAGCTTTCAGCGCGTCCTCACGCGATGTGAGCCCAAACGCCCACGATCGCTGCGCAGCGGCACATTCCTGGGCTAGGCGCGAATCGAAATGCCCGGTGTACAGCTCAAGACTTCGGTCAAACGACAGTCCACTTCGAACACCAAGCGCGACCACCTCAAGCATTTCAGAAAGCCCACGCTCCAAGTCAAGTGATCGAGTTTGAACGAGTGCCCGCAAAGCTCGACGTGGTGCCGTAGCGCCCACAACCAAACCCACAACGAGTCCCAAAAGCGCAAGTTCGTTAGAGATCATGCACCCCAAAAGCCCCAGAACAGCAGCGAAAATAAAGGCAGATCGCACGATGGTTTCAACATAACCATCAGCCGTTACCTCAACGGTTGAACCCGCCGCACGAGCCACTTCGCTAAACCGCTTACGCACGCCTGGCAACATACGCTCAGGCACAATTGGACGCGCTGCTCGAGCAGAAAGCCGCTTGCTCTGCACAACCATCGTGCGCATACACAGCGCATCTAATCCACCAAGGCCTGCACCTACTTCTACATCCGGCGCGCGCGTCCGCCTTCTGCGAAGCCGAGCACCCTTTGCAACCGATGAAGCAACCAACATCCCAGCAGCACCAGAAAGCACCGTTGCAATAGCCGGAAGATATGCGTATGCAGCCATTACGACACCTCCACTGCAAGCATTCGTCGCACGGCAAGCACACCTGCAACTTCCATCAAAATCGCCAACGACAACAGACCCATCCCGGCAATGCTGGTGAAGAATGGCGTCAAAAAGCCATCGCTTATCAGGGAAAACAACGCCACTAGCACAAACGGCATCACGGTGACAACACGAGCAGAAAGCCTTGCCTGGGCAGTTTGCACCTTTAGTGATCTACGAAGTTCAAGTTCACCCTCAACCGTATCGCGTGCCGCTTCAAGTACCGGACGCATACTGCCGCCCGCTTCGTGCTGCACGTCTAAAGCCACTGCAACAAATGCCAGTTCAGACGACGTATCGCCATGACGAAGTTCGTCGATTGCCGCCGATATCGCCTGGCCAGTTTCAAGCCTATTTGACGCTGACGCAAAACGTTTTTGTAGCGGCCCTTTCAATTCTTGAGCAAGTTGCTGAAATGTCTGCAACAACGAAAACCCAGCTTGAAAGCAGGCACCCATTGCATGCAGCGCATCAGGAACCGCATCCCGCAAAGCGTCTCGACGGCGCTCGGCGCGCGCGTGGGTTCGCGTTATTGCTACCACAACAACTAACGCGCAAGCAGCAAGCGCGGCAACTGGCGAGGCAGCAATAACCCCAGCTACAAGCCCTATACCTGCTGCTGCCACCATTAACACTGCAAGCGCTTCGTCTATGCTTAAGACAACGCCTTTTTCGGCAAACATTTCGCTTAATTCATCTGCGAATACAGCAATTCTCTTGTAGCTAGTCGCAAAATGCGCAACTCCTAATGCAGGCCTTCCCACCTGGCGAAACACATCGCGTTTACCCTGAGCAGACCTTCGAGCACGCTTTACGTTACTTGCGGCGCCCGAAACAAACCAATACGCCACAAACGACCCACAGGCCAGCGCAAATACAACTGCTAAGCAGCAAGCAAGCGTGCTTTCCATGCTTCCACCTCGCCTTCATCTTCCCCAGCTAAACGCGGTAAGTTGTCAACCCAATCAGGCAACGCAAGCCACTGACCCAAGTCATCTGGCGAATCACGTCGAAACAACGTACGCACCGCGCAAGCTCGACGTTTCCCATCAAAGGAAAGCTCAGCAACCTCGCAGATGTAACGTCGCCCATCAAGAGCGCGCGTTGTTTGAACTACCAAGTCAAACGCACTTGCGGCATTTGCCTCAATCACGTCAACCGGCAAGTCAACCCCATAACGGACCATCGTCACCAAGCGTGACAACACATCTGCTGGCGAATTAGCGTGCAGCGTAGTCAGCGACCCATCATGGCCGGTCAACATTGCCTGCAACATATCAATCGCCTCTGCCCCACGACACTCGCCAACCACAATGCGATCTGGGCGCATACGCAACGCATTGATCACTAAATCGCGAATGGTCACCTCACCTGCACCTTCTGCATTACGTGGGCGCGCTTCCAGGCGCACAACATGCGGATGCTCTAAAAACCGCAGTTCAGCAGTGTCTTCTATGGTCACAATGCGTTCGCCTGCAGGAATGCAACATGACATCGCATTGAGCAACGTCGTTTTCCCCGAACCAGTACCACCCGACACCACAACGTTTTTACGCGCATGAACAGCCCAAGTCAGAAACATGAGCATTGCCTGATCAAGCGACCCTAAACCAACCATTTCGTCAAGCGTGATAACTCGCTCGGAGAATTTACGAATAGTGACCACCGGGCCATCAGGCGCAAGCGGCGGCATAACCACATGTACGCGATGCCCCTCGGGCAAGCGCGCATTCACCATCGGCGATGATTCATCAACACGCCTGCCAAGAGGACCAAGCACGCGGTCAATGAGCGCACGCAACTCAGCGGCGCCAGCAAACGCACGATCAGACTTCACCAGCCGGCCATGCTTTTCGTAAAATACATCGGAAGGTCCGTTCACCATAATCTCGGTGATTTCTGGGTCTTCTAACAGCGATTCAAGCGGCCCGAATCCAAGCACCTCATCGAGCAGCTGACGCGTTAAATCGCGTCTTCGCTGTTCAGACACGTCTCGCCAACTCTCAAGCTGAAACGCCTGACGACATGCGCCGACAAGCTCGCTTTTCGCCAAACGTGGACGACTCGCTAACAACTGTGCAATGTCGTCGGTTGTCACAAAGCGCGCAATATCACTACGCAGACACGCAAGCGTCATTGCTTGCGACACCTGCATAGCCGGAGCATCACCAGCTTGCTGAACCTGGACTCGCTTCGCCAAAGACATATCAGCCACGCTTCCTGCGACGTGATTTGCGAGGACGGAACAGTGAACTTGCCGAAGAAGACTCGCCGCCGGCCTGCAGACGCTGCGCTACTTCAGCCGGCAACATGTCAGCCAAAACCACACGCAGGCTTTCGCAGAAATCGTTGCCATAATCAACCAGCTCAAAAGGCGCACCGGCCGCCAACAGATCCTCGACGTCTGGTCCGCCGTCGCGCAATTCGCGAACCTCCGAACCCTTCAACGCACATGACACATCTATCGAAGTCAGCGGTGCTCCTTTGCCACATCCGTTGAGGGCAAACACAAAAGGGTTAACCGCTATCCCGCAGCGACCGCACAAATCAAGCGCACGGCGGGTTGCGCGAATAGAAGTCCGCCTTTGGTCAACCAAGAAAAGTACCTTTGAACTGCGCTCAAGCAATACTGCATGCTGTTCGGCCCACGCAGAACCGGTATTTGCCACAATCACGTCAAAACGCGTACGTAAACCATCAATCAAATCTGCTGCTTGCTCAATAACAGCCTCAGCAGCATCTACATGCGCCGGAGCCGCGAGCAACGCGGGAGCGTTTCCCTCGCTTTTCAAGCTATCCAGGCGCGCGGGCGCCGTCAGCACTTCATCGATACGAAGCGGCCGCTCAACACCCATAAGTTCAGCCATATCGCCAAACTGCAAGTCAAAATCAAGCAGCAGCGTGTTAAATCCAGCAGCTTGCAAAATGTATGCAGAAAGCAACGCGACTGCACTTTTACCACATCCACCTGACGCGCTTACTACCGGGATCAAAAGCCCTGATCGGGCATTATTTGTCGAAGACGTTTGCGCGAGGGCCGTTGTCTGCGTACGCGCCTGATTTGGCTGGGAATACAACGAGGGGCTAGCGGTTTGGTTTCGGGCAGGCGCACCACTAAGCGACACAGTCTTATCGGGCTGTAGCGCTGCATATGGATTAGCGGCCGGCGTCGCACCAGATGTTACAGGCGGCATCGCAGCAGACGATGCCTGCCCGCTGATACCCGTGGCCGACGGCGCACTAGGTGATACCAGACTACCCGGCGCGCCGGCAACCGACACTTGACCACCGACTCGGCCGCCTGACACGCCTGCGGCTGACACCGCACCACCTGCCAAAGGCGACGCCACACCAGCACCAACACCCGCGCCCGTACTCGCACCAGCACCCGCGCCAACACCCGCGGCCGACGCCTGGCCACCAAACGCCCCCTGCATCGCCAGGTGCTTGCATTGCGCATACCGCTCAATAAACGCCTGAGGCGAAAGCGACGCATCAATGCCTGCCGCAGACGACCTGCTCAAAAGCGAACCAGACTCTTGCGCGGACAGCATGCATACTCGCCTGCCAGCCCGATCACGCTTGATAGTTGCAGCTAAGTTGATTGGCGCAATCGGCCCGCATGCCGCCACCCAAACCTCCTGCACACTTGCATCTCGAGCCAAATATGCTCGCGCATCTTCGGCTGAGGTCAGCAAGGCAAGCCAACGTTGAGAAGCTAAATTCTCACCAGTAAGCCCCAACAATTCAGGGTGGCGAATACTTTGCTCATCGCACACCAAAGCCACTATTGGCATGGCCATTACATGCTCCTTCCCATCAAGCATTTTCCTAATTCGAATCAGTACCCGGAAGCACTAAGTACAACTCGGTTTTTTGCGACGCCGCAACCAATTCCTCCACCTGATCAGAGCGAACAGCTAGCGTCACCCACGACACCTTCTGCGAACTTGAACTCTCGGAAGTTCCCGCCGACGTCGCTAAAACCTGGACCGATTGCGCGAGCACACGAGTTTGCGAATCACCTGTTGCATACACATCAACCGCGTCACCCGCGCTAATAGCCCCACCAACCGCTTGGACATCTTTTGCAGGAACGCTGATTGCGCACATCCCCACAGGTACGTCGATCTTCGAAGCGCCAGAAGCAAACCGCCTATCGGTTAGAACCTCTCCAGCCAACACCAGCGCCGATGCTTTTTGCCCGACCACGTCCGATGATGATCGAATCGCGCCTTGTGGCAGAAGGTCACTTACCCACAGCTTTGTCTCTATCGCCGAAGCATCCACTGTTTCACCTGCTGCAATGTCTCGCTTCGCAACACACACCTCAACCTGCTCGCCACCGTAACGCGCAAGCGCATCCGCACGAGCCTGATCAACCTCACCACGCACACCCTGCGTGTATAAAAGCACGCAGACAGCGCACGCAAGCCCGCAGACTATGCCGATAATCAGTGTTCTGTTCCGTTTCACGTGTCCTCCTTGCGATCAATGTGAAAACAAGTATGGACGCGCAATCTTGCACCTAGCTTGCCGCTTCGCTGATTTCGCCAGCAGATACCTGGCACATACCTAGCACGCAATATTTACCAGAAAACACCTGGTAAACTATGGAATTTTATTTTCTGAAAATTTATTAAAAGGAGCCAAAAGCACTCATTTTGGCGAAGCCGGTGGCCTTGCCGCCTACCTAACGACCGCATCAACCGTGCGTCTCAATTGTGTGGCTTCGCATTAAACCTGTGCAATTTTTGCGAACGAGTGATTCTTGTGCGACAATAACGTCCGCTCGAAATTGAGCATTTGGCCGGTTGGCGCAGCGGGAGCGCAGGTGCCTTACAAGCACAAGGTCACAGGTTCAAATCCTGTACCGGCCACCATGAAACACAAAGCCGACGGCACCCCGTCGGCTTTTTTAATTGCCTACCATATCGAAAGTAAAGACTTCCTATTACACACCCAACATTTCCTTGGCGTGAGCAAGCGATGCGTCGGTAATATCGCCCGAAAGCATACGCGCAATTTCCGCAGGACGATCTTCCTGTTCAAGCAGCGAAAGTTGCGTTTGTGGCTTTCCGTCTTCGCCAGCCTGCTTAGTTACCACATAGTGCGCCTCGCCCCGCACAGCAACTTGTGCTAAGTGTGTCACCACAATAACCTGATGCGTTTTTGCCAAGTCGGCCAACACGTCAGCCAATGCATTAGCCGTTGAACCACCAACACCGGCATCCACTTCGTCAAACACAAGCGTATCAACCGCGTCTGCCTGCCCAAGCACCACTTTTATAGCAAGCATGACTCGGCTTACTTCACCACCCGATGCAATACGTGCAAGTGGGCGCGCCTGCATTCCAGAACCTGGCCTGAACTCAAATTCAACAGCAGAAGGTCCGGTTTGCGTCCATTGGTCACGTGGCTGTAAATCCACACGACACAACAGCTCGGCACCTGCCATATCTAGGCGCTTCATCTGCGCAGTTACTGCCTTCGCAAATTTTGGCGCTGCCTCAGCCCGCGCAGCATGCAAAACTTCAGCTGCACTTGCAAGCTTTGCCTCTGCGGCATCGAGTGCAGCTTGAGCCTGTTTCACGCGCTCCCCTGCATCGTCAACAAGCGAAACCAATTCAGCCGCATCATCACGAGCTGCAAAAACATCTTCCATGCGCGGGCCATATGTGCGCAAAAGGCCCTGCAACGAAGACATGCGATCCTGCGAGGCTACAAGTTCTGCAGGGTCAAACTCCACGCCATCGCGATAGTCATACGACGAACGCGACACATCCTCTAACACGTAACCAACTTCGCGCAGCGAATCTGCAAGGGCAGCAAGCGAATCGTCATACCTTCCGCCACCAGCAAGTGCGCTTATCGCCTCATTAACTTTATCGATCGCGCCATCTTCCCCGCTCAAAGCCTCATAAGCACCATTGGCAGCAACGGCTAGAGCCTCAGCATTTTCCGCGCGGCCAAGACTTGCCGATAGCTCTTCGTATTCGCCCTCAAGCGGCGAAACTTCGTCGATTCGCTTTAAGGTGAAGCGAGCTTCATCAAGTTTTGCCGATGAGGCTTCGCCCGCTTCTTGCACGCGTTTAAGCTCGCGCGCGGCTGCATTTGCCTGGGAAAACGCCTGATGGTATGCAGCTAGCGGCGAAGAAATTGCCTCAGCTGCCCACGCATCCAGAATGCCAACATGCGTAGCTGGTCGAAGCAGCTGCTGCTGGTCGTGTTGACCACACAAGTCAACTGCCACAGAAATGCGCTGCGTAAGCTCGCGCACGCTTGCCATGCGTCCATCAATCTGCGCGCGCGAGCGGCCATCGACGCCAACGCGACGACTTACTACCACTTCATCAGCGCATTCGTCGAATGCAAGAGCTCCAGTAACGCCTTCGCCGGCGCCGGCCTCGGCAGTAGCATCAGCGCCGCCCGCTGCACCGCCGGCTGCTTCGCCAGCACCACCAACGCCTGCATCGCCAACGCCGCCCGCTGCATCACCACCACCAGCTCCGCCGACTGCCCTAAATTTCGCCATATCGAAAAATCGGCCCGACACCTCAAGCGCTGCTTCCCCATCACGCACGTCTGCCTTGTCAGCACGAGCGCCCATCAGCAACTTTAATGCCGAAAGAAGCGCGGTTTTGCCGGCGCCCGTTTCACCTGTGAGCACCGTCAAACCCGCCGCTGGCACAAGCGACGCCTGCTTGATTAGCGCAAGATTTCGTACCTGAATCTCATCAATCACAGCGGGCACCTTCCCTAAATAACACTACAAACTAGAACAGTACGCATGAAGCGTACAGTTGTTCTAGTCCGTTAGTATATCAGGATTTTCACGCGAATTTGCGAGAAGAATTAGGTGCAGAAAATTCCTGCAATAAACCTAGCACATATGCCACAAAAATATGGCACCCCAGGTCAGAGGCTACATAGGCTGCGTTATTTGCCCTTCCCAAAAGCAACAACATCAGCAAGCGTCATCTTGTCCATATAGACATACATTGCGTCACACAAGCCGCGCCAAAATGTTGCAGCCTCTACGCCCTCGTGCTGCGCACACTTTTCAGCATCTTCAAGATCGGGAACCAAAATGTTGGTACCTTCAGACCCACGGAAAATTTCGCCAACGGAAATTTCTGAAGCCGGGCGATTCAGATAATAGCCGCCAGTAACGCCTCGCATGCTTTTCAGCACACCAGCGCGCACCAACGCACCGCCTAACTGCTCCATGTACTTCACTGAAAGACCAAGACGTTCTGCAGCAACACGCATAGACACCAATGTGCCTGGCTTACCTTGGTTCGCAATATCGACCATAAGTCGAAGCGCATAGCGTCCTTTTGTCGAAACCATCATGGCAACCGTCCCCTTCTTTTGCTTTGCCCAAACTGGGCAAACTCCCTTGTATTTATAACTTAACCACTGTACTCAAAGTCAAGCAAATTAGATAGCATTAGGAATTTGATAATGGATTATAAATACAGTAGGCTTTATTTTTTCTTAGAATAATACGGAACCATCAAAAGCAGACAAAACCGCACCTCATTTAAACGCTTCATCAAATTCTTAAGCAGAAACCCCAGACTATGCGCGCTGCATTAGGTTTGTTAGGATATGCGCATGAATAAGAACAACCAGCACAAACCCACCAAGCGAACCGCGTCACGCACAAGCGTCACTCAAGGCGTAACGGATGCGTCGCGCACGAGCACCGCTCAAAATACGGCGAACGCGTCGGGCTCGAACGCTCGTCGAGACACAGCGGGCAACTCACAGTCGACCGCTACCCAAAATGCGCCGACCGCGTCACGACCCGCCACCTCGCGACCCACCGCTCAGCGCGCCACTACCCAACAGCGCCCCGCTACCCAGCGAGCAAGCGTCACTGTGCGCCCAACCTTCACGTCAAGCATCGCGCAGCCCGGGTCTTTCCACGCCACAAATGCCCACAATGTTTCCTCGCATGGCACCATTGCTGCTCGTCAGGCACGTAAAAGCTCAATTCCAGTGATCCTTGCTATTGTTGCGCTTATCGCATTAGGAATTGGCGCGGCGCTACTTATGTCGAACTGGCTCAATGCCCCCGCAAAAACCACCACACAAGAAAGCCAAGCCTACGAAAGCCAGCCCTACGTCAGCCCATACGATTTTGCAGGACTTGCATATGACGACACCGGACGGCTCACCTATTCAGAAAACGGCGTCTTGAAGTCAAAAACCGGCGTTGACGTTTCTCAATATCAGGGCACCATTGACTGGGATGCAGTCGCCGGCGACGGCGTTTCATTCGCGCTTGTACGCGCAGGCAGCCGTGGCTACACCGAGGGCGCATTATCGGTAGACGACAACTTTATCGAAAACGTTGACGGCGCCACTTCTGCAGGCCTTGACGTCGGAGTGTATTTCTACTCGCAAGCCTTAACAGTTGAAGAAGCAGAAGAAGAGGCTGACCTGGTAATTCAACAACTTAATGGGCGACAGCTAAACCTTCCTGTCGCCTTTGACTACGAGCAGAACTCCGACCCAAACGCACGCGGTAATTCCATTGACTCGCAAACGCTCACTGAAGTTGCATTAGCGTTTTGCAAGCGCATAGAAGCCGCTGGTTACAAGACCATGATTTACGGAAACGCCTGGGATATGGCCCGCTTCAACATATCTGACCTGGGTGGACGCGCAATTTGGTTTGCAGAATACAACAGTACTACCCCCGACGCGCAGTTCGATTTCGCCATATGGCAGTACAACAACAACGGCACGGTTGCCGGCATTGATGCTGCAGTCGATATGAACATCCTGTTTGTTGACGGGCTGACATAGACGTTACAGGCCACTGAAGTTTCGCCCCGCACGTGCGCCACAACTGGATCGAAACAGAACGCTGCAAACCGCTGATGTAGAACCAAAATCCTAGACTTGAAGCACACTCCATGTGCTACCGTGTGCTCCGACAAAAAGGAGCTTCTCGCATCATGACCAATAAAACCATCACGCTGCCTAACGACTTGGCCGAAAAGTACCAGACCTTGCGCGAAAATCTGCAAAGCCTTGGTCGCGTTGCTGTTGCCTTTTCTGGTGGCGTCGATTCCACACTGTTGCTTGCCGTAGCTAGCGATGTGCTGGGCAGCAACGCTTGCGGCATCACTGCAAATGCCCAGATGATCCCCGCACGCGAGCTGCGTGAAGCCGACGAATTCTGCCGCGAGCACAACCTTGCGCACACAACTATTGAAGTGGACGCTTTTGCTATTGAAGGCTTTGCCGAAAATACGCCCGAACGTTGCTACATTTGCAAGACAGCGCTGTTCACCACCATTCTAAATAAGGCTGCTGAACTGGAATTTCCGTATGTTGCAGAGGGTACGAACACCAGCGACTTAGGCGACTGGCGTCCCGGGTTGCGCGCGCTTGCCGAACTCACCGTCAAAAGCCCGCTTTTGGAAAGCGGATTTTCAAAAGCCGACGTGCGTGCCCTATCGCGAGCGCTTGACCTTCCTACTTGGGACAAGCCTTCCTACGCATGCCTTGCAAGCCGTATTCCTTTCAATAGCGAAATCACAGCCGAAAATCTCTCAGCTGTGGAAGCCGCCGAAGATGCGCTTATGGAAGCAGGGTTTTACCAGGTCAGATGTCGCGCTCATGGCGATTTAGCGCGTGTGGAAATTGCGCCGGATGAACGAGAAGCACTCATGAAGGCCATGTGCGAAACCGACTTGGCCACACGCATCAAAAACGCCGGGTTTACCTACGTGACTATCGACGCCGAAGGCTACCGCACCGGCAGCCTCAACCCACAGCAAAGTTAACTGCGGCGGGAGCTGCCATAGGCGGCGTTTTTCCTGTTGCCAAAAGCGCTGCCGCGACGCGCAGTCTTCTTCAGATCCTTCAGCACGTCAGCTTCGCTTTCGCCTTCAACGGCAGAGCGCAAGCGCACCACCTCGTCACGCAGACGCGCAGCCTCCTCGAAATCCATGTTACGGCTGGCCTCAGCCATGTCGTCTTCCATATTCGAAATCACACGCAGCACTTCCTCGCGTGACAGCTCGGCCAGCTGGCGGTTCACTTCCTCGGAAGACACATCCCCCATTTCGTCATGCACGTAACTCATAATATCGACAACGGCTTTCGAAATGGTTTTTGGCGTAATGCCGTGTTCGGTGTTGTACGCCATCTGAATTTCACGGCGACGCTGCGTTTCGGTAATAGCCACATCCATAGAATCGGTCATTTTATCGGCATACATAATGACCTGGCCATTCGCATTACGCGCCGCACGGCCAATCGTCTGAATAAGGCTTCGCTGATTGCGCAGGAATCCCTCTTTATCGGCATCCAAAATAGCCACAAGAGTAACCTCTGGCAGGTCAAGGCCCTCGCGCAGCAGGTTAATGCCTACCAGCACGTCAAACTTACCCAGCCTCAGGTCGCGCAAGATATCCACGCGCTCAAGGGTGCCAATATCGCTGTGCATATACCGTGCGCGAACGCCCTGGTCAAGCAGGTGGTCGGTCAAGTCTTCGGCCATCTTTTTCGTCAGCGTGGTTATAAGCACGCGTTCGTCACGTTCGGCACGCGCCTTTGCTTCATCAATGATGTCGTCAATCTGGCTAGTCGACCCGCGCACGATAATTTCAGGATCTAAAAGCCCTGTTGGGCGAATAATTTGCTCGACTTGCTGTTGGCTTACCTTCAGCTCGTAATCGCCCGGCGTTGCCGATACATATATGAACTGCGGCACGCGTTGTTCGAATTCGTCAAAACGAAGCGGGCGATTGTCCAAGCAGCTTGGCAGGCGAAACCCATGCTCAGCAAGCGTAATTTTGCGCGAGCGGTCACCTTCATGCATGCCGCGAATCTGCGGCACCGTCACATGGCTTTCGTCGATGATGCACAAAAAATCGTCGGGGAAATAATCAATCAGCGTGTAAGGCGGCTCGCCCGGCTCGCGCCCGTCCAAATGGCGCGAGTAGTTTTCAATGCCGCTGCAAAAGCCCATGGTTTCGAGCATCTCAAGGTCGTAGTTCACACGCATTTCCAAGCGCTGAGCTTCCAAAAGTTTGCCCTCAGCCTTGAACTGCTGCAAGCGTTCGCGCAGTTCGTCTTGAATAGTTTGAATAGCATGCTGCATCTTCGGACGCGCGGTTACATAGTGCGACGCCGGCCATACCGGCAGTGCCTCGTATGTTTGCAGTACCTCGCCGGTCACGTTGTCAATTTCGGCAATTTCCTCAATTTCATCGCCCCAAAATTCAACACGAATGGGGTTGTCGGCATAGGGTGGAAAAATATCAAGATTATCGCCGCGTACGCGAAACGTGCCGCGTTTCAACTCGTAATCGTTGCGGTCATACTGAATATCAATAAGGTCGTGAATTACCTGGTCACGGTCTTGTTCAACCTGCTTATCTAAAAACACCGCCATGCCCGCGTAATCCATTGGGCTGCCGATGCCATAAATGCAGCTGACAGAAGCCACGACGATAATGTCGCGACGCGAAAGCAAGGCTGAAGTTGCCGCATGTCGCAACTTCTCAACCTCTTCGTTAATGGAAGCATCTTTCTCAATAAAAGTGTCTGAGCTGGGCACATAGGCCTCAGGCTGATAGTAATCGTAGTAGCTAACGAAGTACACAACAGCGTTGTCGGGGAAGAATTCTTTAAGTTCGCTTGCCAGCTGAGCCGCAAGGGTTTTGTTTGGCGCCATCACCAGCGTGGGTTTCTGCACAGCCTCGATGGTTTTTGCCATGGTGAACGTTTTGCCCGACCCCGTAACGCCAAGCAGCGTTTGATAGCGCATGTTCTCGTTCACACCATGCGCGAGCGACTGAATTGCTTGCGGCTGGTCGCCCGAGGGCTCATAGGGGCTGACCACGCGAAACGGCGTGTTCGCCAAACGCACCTCCGGCAGCTTCCCCACCATCGGCGCCCCCTCGATATTCTTTAAATGCGAGCTCATCCCTACTCGAGAGTTTTTTCGTATTCTTTCCACCAGGCAACAACCTGCTCAGCAAGCGCTTCCTGCGTGCTGTCGTTGTTGAACACAACGTCGGCCTGCTCGATGCGGTCGGCATCACTAATCTGGCGCTCAATACGACGACGAACATCGTCTTCATCCCAGCCAGCAGCCACGGCGCGCTTAATGCGGTCTTCAAGCGGAGCCAGAACAGCCAGCACAACGTCGGCACCATTAGCCATAGAAGTCTGACGGTTCTTGAACACCGAATACTCAACCACAACGGCCTTGTGGCCTTCTTTGCGCAGTTCATCAAGCTGATCGGTCAGCGATTCTTCAATGCGTGGCATGCTGATACGGTTAAGCTTGCGCGTTTCTGCCGGAGTAGCAAACGCCTTTGCTGCAACCTTGCTGCGCACCACTTCGCCGTCTGGGCCAATAATATCGGCACCAAACGCTTCAACCAGATCAGATTTCACGGTGTCCCACTCCAGCACCTCATGACCAACTTTATCAAGGTCAATAAAGGGAACCCCTTGGTCTGCAAGCACTTTGCGGGCTGTTGATTTGCCGGCGCCCATCCCGCCGATAACGAAGATCTTCTTCATAAACCAACCTGCTTCCTAATCGTGAAAACTATTACCCTCTATGATACACGTGCCCACCGCCGTACGGGTCGGCACTTTTGTCATTTATCAACCGTAGTTTTACGAATAAGTGATATATTCGAAATTGATTTTTTTACTGGGGAAATGCGAAACTGGGAAGAGAACTTCAAGCATGTCAAACCAACCAAGCGTCCGCAATACTTACGGTAGCGCAAACCACGGCGTCCAAAGCAATAATTCTGGTAGCGCCCGTCGTAGTTCCGGCAGCAGCCTTGGTCATGCCGGCAGCAGCCTTGGTCGTGTTCATGCTGGCAATGCAAACCCAGGTGCAGGTGCGGGCAGACCTTCAGGTGCGCACACTCGCGCAGGTTCAGCAAGCGCTGCGCAGGCTACGAACGGCACACACAAAGCAAGCACCACACGTTCTTCCCGCAGCGCAAGTAGTTCACACTCTGCACGCCCTTCAGGCAACACGCATGACGCAAGCACCACACGTTCTTCCCGCGCAAACAGCTCATCGCGACCCACGCATTCTTCTCACACGGGCTCACCTGCCACACAAACATCCCAAGAGGAAAAGCCCAAGCGCAAGAAGGGTCGCTATATTCCTGCACTTGACGGCCTTCGCGCTGTTGCCGTGCTGGGCGTTATCGCTTACCACATGGGGCTTAATTGGGCACCTGGTGGCCTTTTGGGCGTTACCGTATTCTTCGTATTATCAGGCTATTTGATCACAAGCCTACTGCTTATCGAATGGGACTCTACCGGCACTATCGACCTGCCGCAGTTCTGGCTACGCCGTGTTCGCCGTCTGTTCCCTGCCATTGCCTTCGTTATCATCGGTGTAGCGGTGCTTACCACCATTTTCGATCACAGCTTGCTCACCAAGCTTCGCGAAGACATGTGGGCGGCTCTGTGCTGGGTTACCAACTGGTGGTATATCCTGCGCGATGTTTCTTACTTCGACGCATTAGGCGCACCAAGCCCCGTTACGCATTTTTGGTCGCTTGCTATTGAAGAGCAGTTCTATGTCGTCTGGCCTATCGTGCTTATTCTTGCGCACAAGTTTGGCGTGAAGCGTACGCACATGCGCAACGCTACGCTGGTACTTGCGCTCGCATCGGCTATTGAAATGGCAGTGCTCTTCGACCCGTCAGCCGACCCCTCACGCGTCTACTATGGCACCGATACACGCGCATTCAGCCTGCTCATTGGCGCATGGCTCGCATTCGTATGGCCTAGCAACCAACTTGGCGCCGAAGGCGAAGTGCAACTCGATCGCACCGTGCGCCTCATTCTTGACGCCGTGGGTGCCGCAGCGCTTATCGGACTGTTGGCCATGATGGGAACCATCGAGGGCACATCTGCCTTTATGTACCGCGGCGGCATTTTCTTGGCTTCTATTATCACTATGGTCATTATCGCGGTTATCGTGCATCCGTCTTCTGTGCTCGCACGAGTATTCGCGCTCAAGCCTTTCGTGAAAATCGGCGTACTTTCCTACAGTATTTACTTATGGCATTACCCGATTCTGCTGCTGATGAACCCACGTAGCAATATCGAAGGTACCCCCTGGTGGATGTACATTATCGAGCTTGTCATCATCGTTGCCATTTCAGCGTTCTCGTACAAGTTTATTGAAGATCCGTTGCGTAAAGGTGCCTTGGGTAGGTTCGTTAAAGGCCTGCGTTCTGGCGAAATCGTTTTTGGGCAGTGGGTGCGCGAGCGCATTATTCCTGTTGCTGCGGGCAGCTTGCTCACATTGGTTGCCATTGGCGGACTTATTTTCGTACCGAATACATCGGCCCTTGAAGCAGGCGACATCCTAAAAGACGAAAGCGCCCATGTGGCTGGCACTGTGCAAAAAGACCAGGCCAAGCTTGATATCTTAATGATTGGTGACTCGGTAAGCGTGCGTGCAATTCCTAACTTCACCGAGAAATTCCCCTATGGTCTTATTGACGCTGCCGTAAATAGACGCCTTGATAGTGGCCTTGAGCTATACCAAAGCTACGCCAACCAAAACGTTGTCGGCGATGTCGTGGTGTTCGCACTTGGAACCAACGGCCTTGCAACCGATGAAGAACTGGACACACTTGTAGGCGCTGTCGGTTCCGACAAGCATATCTTCTTCGTGAATACGCGCAGTTCAACTACATGGATGGACGACACCAACGCGGCCTTACAAAGTGCGGCCGAGCGCTACAACAACGTCCAGGTAATTGACTGGTATAGCTACAGCGCATCAAACGGCGATTGGTTTGATGGTGACGGTACGCATCTTTCTGAAGAAGGCGCGCAGGTGTATATCGACTTGATTTACGATTCGGTGAAGTCGCTGCTGCCTGAGCATAACGCCAACGATGAAGCCGTCGAAGTAAAAACACCTGTCGAAGACGCTGGCGAAAAGGTTTCAACCGCGGTTGAAGCAACCGTGAAAAGCCTTGCCGAAACTGTAGCCACAAACATGAAAGAACAACCCAAGAAATAGCCAGGCAAACCAACCAAAGTGGCACAAGAAGTAGCCAGGCAAAGCAGCTAAAAGGGCACTTCTGATGCATGGCCGACGCTTGGGACAGTGGGGACTGTCCCCACTGTCCCAAAC
>CAVEUW010000013.1:0-42125 GCA_963619015.1 Senegalimassilia sp.
ATTGGGCCCGCGGATCGGTTGCTTGGGCCAAGCAGAAGGGCCTTGTGAGTGGCTATGACAACGGCGACGGAACCCGCACGCTCAAGCCCGGTGAGAACGTCGCGCGCGAACGCGGGGCAACGGTGCTGATGAACGCTTTCGATAAGGGTGTGCTGGAGTAAATAGCAACTCTAATAGCGGATTCTAGAAGGAAGGCGGCTTTTCAGGTCGCCTTCCTTTTGTTTTTGTTGCATCTTGGGACAGCGGGGACAGTCCCCACTGTCCCCACTGTCCCCGCTGTCCCCAGGTGTCCCAATACGCCTCGCGCCTGGCGGCGCTCTGCGTGAGAAATCTGTCGCGCCTGACGGCGCTTTCTAATACGGGCCGAACTTTCGCTCGACCCTACGAAAAACCGGTAAATGACCTGCGATAACAATTCGTAGACATTTGATCTCATCAAACGCAATGACAACGTCTAATACCCGGGGCAACGAGACAACGTGAGTTGCTATTCGCTTGATACATCAAAAAGACCCATAGATGTTTAAGAAGCTTAAACATCTATGGGTCGTAAGAAGCGCTATGCGCTTGCGGTTAGCTCAGGAAGCTACCACCGTTTGCGTACAGCGGTACATAGTACGTGTAGTCAGGTGACACACCGCTGTTCTTATAGAAAGCGGCCATTACAGAAGCAATCTTGTCAGCCCAGCCAGCATCGGTTGCATACTGATGCTGCGACTTATTACCGGTTGAAAGCGTATATTGCGGATCAAATCGCATCTCGTAAAGCGTTTTTTGGCTTGCATCGCCCTCGATGCCAGTCAAATTACGCCCAGAACATATATAGTTGCTGCTAATTTTCTTAGCACCACCCATAAGAGCATCTCGCACCGTCGACCAACCATACACCTGAGCGTAATTCATGCCACTTGCGTACGCATTATCATCGTATGCGCCCCAACCAAAGTAGTTGAAGTAATTGCCAGCAGGATAACTTTCGCCATCAAATTCATGGGCTTCCCACCAATCACCAGAAGACAAATCGGAAGTTCCCCAGCCAGATTCAAGTATCGCATGCGCAAGCAGGTAAACTGCGTCAACGCCGTAAGTGTCTGCTGCTTCAAGAATATCGGCACCATGACCTTTCAGGGTGCCCGACTGGCCAGTAGAATTTGATTCGATAAATGCATTCAACTGAGCAGCAGTTACCGTGTTTCTGGTGCGACGTAAATCAGCAAACTTTAGCAAATTCAAATTTTGGTCTGCTCCGTATGAGCCCTCTGATGCAACATACGTTTCTTCAACACCTTGTAAGTTGCTAAATTCCTTTGCAGTGATGTTTAAGCTATACGTGCGAAGTTCATTCTCAAGTGCGCCGGTAACACTATTCCATGCATGAGTGACACCATACGAATCGGTGCCGATACCAAGACGCATAGCGCCCTGCTGCTGCGGATCATAAAACACCAGCTTGCCATCATTTGAAGAAAGCCACTTCCAGCCTTCAACCTTACAACCAGTTATTTCATCGAAGTAATACCAACCAGCCGTATGGCTTTCGTCGCCAGCGATATACGCTTCGCCCTTATCCATAATGCCTGTTGTTTCGTCGTAGTGCACCTGTGCACCAATGCCTGAAACCTGCCAGCCATACTTCATGGCGCCACTTACGCTATCGAAGCAATACCACCCAGTATGGTCAGCGTCATAGCTAAGGCAAGCTTCACCATGCACCATCTGACCAGTGATTACATCGTAATAAACCCATTTAGCACCATCGCCACCAACGATATAGGTAACCCCTTTAACCATAGCGCCTGTTATTTCGTCAAAGAAATACCAGCCACCATAACGGCAATCTTCACCCTTAATCATGTGGCCATTTGAGTCGTAACGAACCCATTTATCGCCAGCAGGCAAATAGGCGTCTTTGTCGTGAGCCATTGTGCCATCAGCGTCAAACCAATACCACGCATTAGAGCCTGGGTCATACACTTCTTTCGATGTGGCCATAACGCCATTGTCGTACCAGTACTTCTGACCGCCGCTTTCTACCCAACCGTTAGTTTCCGACAGTTCAGCATCGGCAGCAAATGCAGGAACGGCCGCAAATGCAACAAGGCATGTTGCTACAAAAGCAATCAGTTGCAGCTGAATGCTGTGCCTTTTGTCTGCCATATAAACTCCTTTCGCGATACACGAATCTTGGAAACGCATACTTTAGGCGGGGCCACTATTGCAAGGTCACATTCAATCGGAATAGTCCCAAGCAAGACATCCTTAGCCTAGCCCACAGGTAGCTAAACGATTCACGCAAAGCCACCATAGACAAAACTACGCGTCTGTCTAAAGTTTACCGGCAATGCGCCAAACATGCTAATCAGAAGCACTCACTCAAGAATAATGTGAATTTATAAGCATAAACAGAACGTCGAAAACGCACTCGCCCATCACGTGACGATATATTTACTATAATCTTTAGAAAAGGAAAGGATATAAAAGCAACCAGCACACGCAATACGGCATGATGCTTGCTTTTACAACAACCAACGGCGGGAACATGGCAAAAAAGAGAATCGGATACTTCGATATTGCAAAATGCATTGCAATCTTGTTTATCATCGTTGGCCACGTCGGCCTTCTTTATAACCAAACAGCACCTGGCGGGATGCCTGTCAAGCTTGTTCATCTCGCATTCACGTTTCACCTGCCGGTATTCTTCATAGCCTCCGGTTATTTCTTTAAGCTTGACACCGTTTTAAACAAGCAATTTTTCAAAAAAGCTTGGAACAACATTATCACCCCTTACTGGGTGACGTGCGTTTTCATTATCGTCGGCTGCGTTGCTATAGCCGCGATATACGGCACAAGCATGAAGTCGGAACTTATCCGCTGGACCGGCGCGGCGCTATACGGCGCGGGCGCAACAAGCTCTACCATGCTTATCCCGGTCGAGCGCATCGGCGGCATTTGGTTCTTGCCGGCATTGTTGTGGGCTCAGGTCATCATTTTGACAGCAAGCCGCCTTCCAAAGCCAGGGCTGTGGATTGTTGGCCTATTCGTCGTCGGCTGGGCAGCATCTCATTCGATTCAACTTCCCTGGTCGATTCAGTCAGGCATATGCGCAGCACCCTTCGTATACGCAGGCGCCTTGGCACGCAAATACCAGCTCATTGAAAAAGATGGCCGTATTCCAAGCATCGCAACGGCCGTTTGCGCAGTTATTTGGCTTTACTACATCATTTGCGCCAACTACGACATGTCCTTTGCTGTCTTTGCGCTTCCAAATGGCTTTGTCGATATCATCGGCTCGTTTGCCGCTGCCTATGTGGTATTTAGGGCCTGTAGGTTTATCGAGCATCACTGTGCAAAACTATCCAAGTTTATGGAATGGATCGGCAGGAATACACTTGTTATCTTCTGCTTCCATATTGTTGAAGACAATGTGATGGTGACCATTTGGCTCAAGCTCATGGCTGTGCTCGGAGCCGCATTGCCGCACGCGGGCTGGGTAGTACTTCTGCTTATCCGCTTGGCAGTCATCGCGCTTGAATGCGGCATTATCTACCTGATTCCAAAGGTCAACGAGGTGTACTTCCCCAGCAAACGCAAGAAGGCCAAGCCGGCCGTTGCGGCAGCTAAACCAGCCGCTGAGATAGCCGCAGCAGCTGCAACTACGACACCTACGACGGCTACAACTACGATGCCTGAAACGGTCACAGCAGCTGCAACTACGACACCCGAAACGGCCGCAGCTACAAACAACGCCAAAACGAAACCCTCCGAAACGCCTGAAAGGTAATTTGAATATGGCTAACGCACAGGAGACTAGCTCCGGCGCTGTTACAAGCAGCGCAGCCACCAGACAACCCTTGCTTAAAAAAATTGCTGACATCTTATTAGGCTTAGCTCAAGTATGCGGCCTGCTTACTATGGTAATTCTGGCGGGCTTAGCGCTGCTGGCAACCGGGACCTATGCATTCAACGAAGGCTTTATATACAGCGAGCGCGCCGACCTTGTAACTGTTACCACTTTCAGCGGCTTTACCGCATGCGCAGCGGTTGTACTTTGCGCCCTTATTATCCTAGCGCTTCTCTTCTGCCTCTATCGCACGCGCGTAGGGTCGCTTAAGCCATGGAAACTGCTGGTTGCAGTGCTTATTTGGTGCATTGTCTTTCAAGCACTTTGGATTCACTCTCTTGACTCCCACGAATTCATCTTTAATGACACTCGTAATTTAGAAGCCGCGGCAAGCGCGCTCCTTAACGGAGACATATCGCAATTCTCACAAACCGACGTACTTACCGAAAAAACGGGACCCGACCTGTACTTCACCCTATATCCTTTCCAAGCAGGGTCTTTGTACCTATTTGCGGCTGTTTTCGCTATTTTCGGCGAAGGCAACGTAATGGCCTTCCAAGTAATGAATGCGGTGGCGAACTGCCTATCCATCGTGTGTCTTGTGTGGCTTACGAAAAGCCTCGGCGGCTCAACACGGACCGTTAACCTTACTTCGACACTGTGCGGCCTGTGCTTTCCGCTGCTGTTCTCATGCGCGCTCGTATACGGCAACTCCGTAGGCCTCATGGGATCGTGCGCGGCCCTTGCGCTCCTGTCGCATGGTTTGACGCGTGAATCGACTAAAGCACGCCTCAGCTTTATCGCTCTGTCATTCTTAGCGATAACTATTGCCATGCTTATGAAGAGCACTTGTATCCTGTTTTTGATTGCAATGGTTGTACTTCTGCTTATCGAATCGGCGCGCACCCGTTCGATTACCCTGTGCGCCATCACCATTGTTTGCGCTATCGTCGCACACCAACTTTCCGGCATGCCCACCAAAGCACTTGAGGCTCAAACGAACACCGACTTCGGCGATGGTATGCCAAAAACCTCTTGGATTGCAATGGGACTACGTTCTGACAACCCCTTGCAGGTTCCTGGCTGGTGGGGCGTATATCCAGCAGATTTGCTCTATGAAACCAATGGTGATGCTTCGCAGCAAAGTGCGTTGGCTGTCGAATCAATCAAAGAGTCGCTTGGCAACTTCGTACGTAATCCCTCTGAAGGCGCCGACTTTATTTCATGGAAGCTTGAATCAGAGTGGTCAGATCCAACTTTCCAGTCAACATACTATGGGTCGCTTTGTACGACAGACAATGACGGAACACTTCATGAATACGGGCGTTTCGCCAGCAGTGTTCTGTATGGCAAGTTACGCCAGCCTTTCATAACATTCATGGATGCATTCCAAGCTATTATTACGTGTGGCGCCTTGGCATTCAGTGTGCGGATGATTGCCCGCCTGCGCAAAAATGGCAAAAAAGAAGGCTCTGTCAACCCAACGGTTCTGGCGCTTTTGCCTTCGTGCATCTTCCTCGGCTTTGCTGTCTACCTACTTTGGGAGGCAAAGTCGATCTACACACTGCCCTTCTTCGCGCTAATGATTCCACTAGCAGCAACTCAGATAAGCAGCATGTTTTCATGGCTTGAGAAGCGAATGTATAAGGCGAAGTAACGCATATGCCCTGATACCGGGCAAAAACCAGCGCCTGCGCCAACCCAACAAACCGGCTAGGCGCCAACCTAAACAGGCCGGCCAAGCAACAAGCCAGCGCCTGCGCCAACCTAACAGGCCGGCCAAGCAACAAGCCAGCGCCTGCGTCAACCTAGCAAGTCGGCCAGGCGCCAACTTAGAACGTGATTTTGTCGATGATGAAGCGTGGGCGCTGCTTGCTTTCTAAGTAAATGCGGCCGACATATTCGCCAATGATACCAAGTGCCATCAGCTGAATACCGCCAAGCAAACAGACAACGCTCAAAAGGCTTGTCCACCCAGAAACGGTCGAGCCCAAAATATTCATCACGATAGCCCAGACAACAGCAATAAAGCTGAGTAGGCAAATAACAAATCCAAGCGATGTAATCAAGCGAATAGGTTTCACAGAAAGGCTGGTCACGCCATCGAACGCAAGGCCGAGCATTTTGCTGAGCGGGTAATGGCTCTCCCCCGCAATTCGCTCATGACGCTCGTAGTAAACGCTGGTGGACTTAAAGCCAACGAGCGGAACCATTCCGCGCAAAAATAAGTTAACCTCTTTAAATTCCGAAAAAGCATCAAGCGCACGCTTACTCATCAGGCGATAGTCAGCATGATTGAACACCACATCAACACCCATGGCCTGCAGAATCTTGTAGAAGCCCTCTGCAGTTCCGCGCTTAAATGCTGTGTCGGTGTCGCGCTTAGAGCGAACACCGTAAACGATTTCGCAATCGTCGTTTAAATACGCGTCAATCATTTCATTCATGGCATTAACGTCATCTTGGCCGTCGCAATCGATGCTAATGGTGACGTCATAGGCGCGACGTGCCTCCATAAGGCCCGCCAGTAAGGCGTTTTGATGCCCACGGTTACGTGAAAGCTTCAAGCCCTCGAAACGCGTGTCACTAGCCGCAAGCTTGGAAATAATATCCCAGGTAGAATCTTTGCTACCGTCGTCTACAAATAGAACGGAACTATCAGAGGCAACTTTGCCAGCAGCGATAAGTTCTTCAACTTTGTCTTTGAACAGCTTACAAGTAACCGGAAGTACTTCTTCTTCGTTGTAGCAAGGAACAACGACGCACATGCGCGGCTTCTCAGCTGGCTTTGCAATATTGGTTGTTGCGTCGTTGCTCATCAAATCCTCTATTCCTTAAATAGTACTTCTATATAACTAGTCCCAGTACGGACGGGCAAACCCGACAGTATAGCCAATGCTATACCAACGAGGCCAAATCCCCCCCGTAAGAGCATCTACTACCAGTACCGAGCTTCCTGACGTCGCAATAACAATACCTGCATGACTTGCGGAAGCGCCGATGTAATCCGCCCAGCCGCTATAGCGGAAGAAGCGCCACACAGAAGCGAAGCAGACAAAGCAATGGCGCAAGCACCCCAAGCGCCTTTTAATCGAATACCCATGACAAATCCCTTCACATTAGGCGTATTTACATCAAGCTGCAATGAGTGCAGGGGGGGTGTCCCTTAGTAGAAAAGCCCCTGCGTCATCATACAGACTAATCGATACCCAAATAGCCCTTCCAGAATTCCTCTGAGGTCAGCCATTCTCGGGCAGCAGCATAGCGCTTCTCAAGATCTTGCTTGTTCTTGCGATACTCAGCCAAGTCTTCGCGATAACGCTTCATAATGGCGTTGAACTCGTTCACGTCATGATGACGGACAGTACCGCGCTTGCGGTGCGAATCAATTGCTACGATAGTTTCCTTGCCGCGAATTTTGCCGGGCATGTAAATCCAGCCCTCGGAAGGAATAACCGCAAAATCGTTATTAACCTTCTTCAAAACACGCTGGCGATTGAAGGTCACGAAGTCAACAAAAGCAGCTATACGGCCACGCGTTTCATCACGATATAAGCTTAGGCAATCTTCATCGTCAAGATTAAACCCTTCGATATCTTTCGTAAGCTCGCGCAGTTCATCGAACGAAACGAGCTTTTCCGCATTCTTGTTCGCACGCATGAAGCACTCTTCGGCAACAGGCTTGCCGATGAATTCCGGACCCTTCATGAAGTCCTCGAAACCATCGAGCAGCAATTTCGCGTCGGTGTAGTTGTACTTCTTCAACTCAATCTGCAAGTTTCCGTGCAGTTCCTTTAAGAAGTTAGAATTCGGCGCCATGCCACAGGTTGCCTGAGCGATAAGCGTATTACGCGTGGTTTGGTAACGTTCAACCGCTGCGTTATAGCGCGAATGGAACGCAAGATGCCAGATGCAAATACCGTTCATTGAGATAATGGTAGGTTTGCAACGAATACCGTATTCAGCATCGTCGCAACGGACAAACACTGGTAGCGGGTAGCCGTTCTTCTTAATCATGGAGGTAGGAATAACGCAATACCACCATGCTGCGTACATGTTTTCCTTTTGCTCTTTTGTGGGCACGTACTGCTCGTTCATAACGATGTCATGCAACAGGCTCATACGAAGACCAGGCTTGCAACCAGCAAAGCGGCCCTCGGGTGTCATGAAGCCGAAATCTTCCCACTGGTCTTCACCGACTTCATAGTTAAGCATAGCGCCGCTAATGAATGCTTCCTTATATTCAGGCTTAAGCACTCGCAACAGCTGGTAAGTACGCTTAATAGATTCAGGGGATACTGCAACGTCGTCGTCCATAAGCAGAACATGGGTTGCAGGAGTTGCAAGACGTTGAGCCTCAATCATGCCACGCGCAAAACCGCCCGCACCGCCAGCATTGGGGTTCGGGAACACCGTGATGCCGTCGCCAGAAAGCGCTTCGGCGTCAAGGGTACGGCCATTATCGACAACGAGCATCTTGAAATGCTGAGCCATTTCAGGCTCGCCCTTCATGATGGCCTCGCGTACCAGTTCGATATTAGGGACGATAAAGTCTTCTTTTTTGAACGTTGTAGTAGCCAAAGCCAATTCAACGTCTGCAACTTCGCCGTCTTCCACATCGATTGAATAATAGCTGTCTTTAATGAAGACACTACCTTCGGTTTCAATCTTAAAGCCAATGATGATCGCAAGGTCTTCAATGGCAAGGTCGATGTCGAGCGTCTGCCATTCAGAAGAAGCCGCAAGATCGAAACTTTTGCCTTCGACCTCGGCAGATTCAGTAGCATAAGCATCTGCCATGGTTTGACAAACGCGGCACGCGTCGCCGCGCAGCTCTAAATGCAGGTGAAACGCCTTAGCTACCGTATACTTCATAAGCTTCTTTACCGACAGCGAGTTGAAGTATGTCGTATAGTCGAATGTACCCGGGCCGTACATTTCCCATACCTTTTCGTTGCGGTCAAACACCACAGGACCGGTTGATCGGCAATACAGCGACGGGTAACTTAAAGAACGCGGATTGCTTTCGAGCAGCACATTTGCAAATTTAATCTGTTGCATTGTCTATCCTTCGCAGCGGATTTACACGTTGATTAACTTTTAAATTATAACCTAAGCGCAAAAATACATATGAAGTTTCACGATATTCATTAAGTAGTGCACCCAACGTGGGCGCTTGATAAGTGCTGCCTCGGCGCGACGGCACTGACAGGGCCATTATGTCCTGTTGTTTTTGGCGAAATCAACCAAGAACATTACCTAGCGAAGCGCTGGCCTAGCTTACGTGCAGCACCTAGCGAAGCGCTGGCCTAGCTTACGTGCAGCACCTGGCGAAGAGCTGCCCACAAAACTTCTTAACCGCGATCATTTAAGTGCGTACCGTCGTAATAAAGGCTTGCAGAATGTAGACTACCACGTCAGCAAGCAAACCCGATTTGTCCACCAAGCAAAATAGTGCATTAAAAAGGCCCGGCCATATATGAGGCCGAGCCTTTTACTCACAGATAAAACGCCCTGTAAATGAGCTATTCAGCGTAAAACTACGACTGGAAGTTAGTCATCATAGCAGCCATTTCTGCACGGCTGATGTTGCCTAACGGGTTGATGAAGCCACCGTTGCCCATGATGTGGTTGTTGACAGCCCATGCAACCGCCTCACGTGCCCAATCATCCACGTAGCCACCATCGGGGAATGCCGCCAGCGCGCCATTAACGTCGGCCACGGAAACATCTTGGCCAGCAATGTTCTTCGCATAGTTGTACAGCGTGCAAGCGACCTGTTCACGAGTGATGGTATCTTCAGGACCAAAGTTACCAGTCTGATAACCGTTCATGACATTGTTGGTCTTCGCCCAGGCGACGTTTTTCGCGTAGTACTTGTCAGCGGTAACGTCAGGGAACTGGCCGTCGTAGGAAACGGCACCGTCTTTGCCGGCCATGTTCGCGAACATGCAGGCCGCCTGACCGCGGGTCAGATTGTCGTTAGGACCGAAGGCGCCGTTATCGTAACCGTGGATATAGCCAAGGTTTGCGGCCTTCTCGACGCAATCGAAATACCAAGCAAGCTGGTAGACATCGGAGAACTTACCGGCCTTCTGCTGATTGCCGTTCGGGTTGATTGTGCGCGACCAAGAAATCGGGAACCAACCGGTGTTACAGTTGTAATAATCGTTCAGCCAAGCGGTATCGCCGCCATAAAGACCATCCTGAATGGTTGCAATAATATTGTGATACCACAGCGAGTCATAAGTAATCAGCCACGGAGCATCACCGTCAGCTTGAACCATAATTTCGCCATTGACGGGACCGGATGCAGAGTAAATGGTCACGGTATTATGCTGCGTGAAGGCCTTAATGAGGTCAACGATTTCCTCTGCACTGTAATCGGTATCAATCAGGCCAAGATTAATCATCGGCGCAACGAAGTCGATGGACCTCTCGTTGGTAAGTACGCGGTTGATAAGGCTGACCAGTGTCAGGCGGTTGACATTCTGACGCACCGGGTCTTGAGCGTAACCATAAGACTCATAGCCGGTACGAGCGCGAGCAAGAGAAGCTGCGGCAAAACCATAGAGCGTTTGATCGCCCTCGTTGAAATGAATCGGACTGAACGGAGACTCATAAGCGCCAGTGTTCAGATTTTTCATAGCATAGAAGCTGTAATCGATAGAATACGGCACGTACACATTAACACCGCCGATGCTGTCAATGAGATTGCCGTAATCGTTGAGGTTGGTGACAATGTAGTTATCGACGTAAATGCCGAACAGCTGGCCCATCATATCCGCAGTCTTGCGTGCAGCAATTTTCTGGCACTCCTTGTTGCTGTAGCCCTCTGCCTTAGCATCTTCAAAAGTATACTGGTAGACGTAGTTAGACTTGTACTTACCACGTCCAGTGTCGTAGTACGTGTCGCGCGGAACGCTGACGATCCACATCTTGCCGGATGCGGTATCGGTTGCCAGTAGCATCTGAAGGTCAGAACATCCTAGATGGAAGGAGTAGCCAGAGGGCTGCCATTGGTCGGAGCCGATAATGGCGGTGTAACGAATGCTGCCGTAAGTCTGTAGCGAGCTATCAGATGCGTCTGACACCGACGTGGTTTGTGTGGCATCTGAGCTACTTGAAGAATCGTCTGCGAAAACAACAGACGAAGTGGCAGTGCAGCCAACGACTCCCACCGCAGCAAGCGTCATTGCAATGGCAGCTGCGAAAAATGAGAGCAAAGATTGCTGTCTTAGTTGCATTAGGTTTCCTTTCTTCCCGTTTTATATCTAGGTAATTATATGCTATAGGTTTTCCGATTAAGCCAAGTCTTAGCAAGATGGTATAAAACGTACCTAGTACGCAATTTTCGATGAATATTAGGGCATAACCGCTCAGCAATTCCATATCGCAAACACAATGAATCATGCATGCTGCGAACACAGTAATTGCAATCACGAACGCAAATTACAAGTTCGGGCGCACAGTACAAATTAGAATACACACCATAAGTAAACGCGCAAACTACGAACGTAAACGGTCCTTTAAAGCACACGGCAGAGCCATGATTGCGCGCCCGGCGCGATAAGTTGTTGACCCTTCGATTTCTGCGATCTTTGCCGAAAGCTCGTTTTCGCGTATGGCTGAATCACGCACAAGCGCCCCGTGGTCGGATTCGACATGCTTCAAGATGTCAAGAATCTCCTGCCAGTTCACGTACATAAGCTCTATCGGCGAAGACACCGACTTGTAGCGATCATACAAATAGCGAACTTCCGGATACACACGGTCTGCAATAGCATCGATGCGCGGGAGCCACTGCGTGAAATACATGTCATACTGCTCGATGAATTCTTGCGCATTACAGGCGATTTGCATCAAGTAGCGCGCCTGATCAAGCGAAAGGTTCAATATGCCTTCGCAGAACTGCTGACCATACGGCGTCTCATTCGCCACCGAAAGCAAACGCTCAAGGCAGTCGAACGATTGCACGCCGCGTGATTCCTTGCGATTCGTAAGCGAGCCCTCCACTTCCTGACGGTAGTGATACAGAAGTTCGCCAACGGTCGCGATGCGCGAGGCATTCATCATAAGCGTGTATGTGAACAGCATGTCCTCTGCAGTTGCAAAGGTGGTATCGAAACGCTGCTTACGCGATTCAATGAAACTGCGGCGGAAAAGTTTGGTGCATGCGTTCGGGGAGCCCGAGAACAGCAAGTGTCCACCCAGCTCAGCCGGGATAAACGAATCTGGCCCTTGAGGGAATACTGCATGAAGATAAACGCTTCTATCGTCGTAATACAAGTCGTGGCCGAAGCACACGATATCAGCCTGCGTGCTTTGTGCCTTCGCAACGGTTTTCTCAAGCAGCGTCGGCTCAATAAAGTCATCTGCGTCAAGGAAAGCGACGAATTCGCCCTGAGCGGCGTCAAGCGCACGGTTGCGGGCTGCGGCCGCACCTTTCTGAGGCTCATCGAACAGCTTCACGCGCGCATCGTCGTCAGCGCAGCGCGCGGCCACTGCACGCGAATCATCTGTTGATGCGTTGTCAACGACAAGCAGCTCGAAATCTGATAGCGTCTGCGATTGAACAGATCGAATAGCCTGTTCAATATAAGGTTCTTTATTGTATAGCGGCATTACAACGCTTACCGTTGGCATGATATTTCGTTCCTCGTTTCACATTACTGTTTGCTCATATTGCTTGCTCGTTCATGTATCAAATACGGCAGTGCCCAGCGTGGCGCTAAGATTACCCTTCGTGTTTACTGAGAATATCTTTTACCTTACAAGGTAGAGCCATAATCGCACGCCCAACTTTATATGACGTTGAGTTCTCCAATTCATTCGCATGCTGCTGAGCCTGGTTACATGCCTGCGAAGCTCTATCCCCCGTCGCGACAGCTGCCCCAAGAATAGCCGCATGGTCATCAATTGCATGCAAGTTCGCCTGCAGCATAATATCCCACATCGCATCAGCAGACGAATTTCGTGCAGGCACAGGCTCGCTTACAACCTGCGAGAAAACGCCGGTCCAAAAATCTTCGTAATTAAAGGTGGCAATGTCACTAATTTTGGCGAAAGCTTGTGCACCTAGACGTTTTCGCTCCTCTTTACTTTCAAGCAAGCCGACAAGCGCGCGAGCAGCGCCTGCTCGGTCGCCTTGTGCTACTTGCACGCAACCGCATTCGCCCTGCAGAAGCGTCAAATATGGCAATTCGTAAGCAACCGACGGCAAGCCGCACGCCATGCTTTCAGCAAGCGTTAAATACCAGCCTTCGAGACACGACGTGCTTAAATACACGCTGGCGCTTTCCAAATACGGCGAAATATCTTTCTTAGGGCCAGTAAATACCACGCTGCTTGAGATACCGAGATGCTCAGCCAGAGCAATCAAATCGTCCATAATCTGCTGATTTGGGGCTGGCCCAACCATGAGCAGCTTCGCATCAGGCACATCACGCAAAACAAGCGCCATAACCTCAAGAGCTTCTGCGGGCTGTTTTTGCCCGGGGTCTAACCTTCCCGCCCAAACGATGGTTTGGTTATCAAGCGTCGAAGCTTTTGTTGCATCAGGCGCAATTGTTATGGGGTTAGCTGTCTGCCACACGCGCGGGCAATGTTCGCGCCAAAAGCGCGCGTCAATTTCGTCAAGAGCAACCACGCCCTCGGCGTAACCTGCAACAACAGGAAGCTGAATTTCCCAACGATTATCCCAACGGTACATGCACCCATAAACACCATGTGTGAACAGTACAAACGGAACATTCAGCAACTTGCACGCAAGCATATCCCATGCTAGTGCATGGCTAAGCCACTGGTGATACACCATCAGGTCGACTTGGTAGGTTTGAATGGCTTGCGTCAACAGCTCGGCACGATTACCGTAATTCGCGGCGTTTGCCTCAAGGAACAACGGAAGCTTCACACGCTTAACGCTAACTGGGATATCGTAGTCTTCATCGGTCGGATCTTCATCACAAAACAGTACAACTTGATAGCCCATAGAAACCCACAAGTTTGCCAGGAATGCAACCACCCGCTCAGCGCCGCCGATTCCCAACCGAAAATAGCATAGGCCTATCGTTTTCACCTGGTCAGACGATGATTTTAGAAAGGGGCTTTTACCAATAAGGCGCCAGAAACGCGCAGGTTCGTCCCAGAAACGCGCTGCGCATTCACGAGCAATGCATGCCGCTTGTGCCTGGCCGAGTGGTTGGTCATGCGGCTGCACGTCAAGGCTAGCGTCAACTGCAACCTTTGCCCCGGCACCAGCCTGAGTGCCACCGCACATGCGGGCAAATACTTCTACGGCATCCGCCGCGGGGCCATTTACCAGCAGTTGTGCCAAGCGAGCAATTTCGTTTTCGCCTGTACAGCTATCAACAGGATTGCCAGCTATTTCATTCGTGGCATCAACTGCATCAACGTGCGCGTCATTGCTACTGCTTACGCATTCGTCTTCGCATCCACTCATGCTACACCCCTTACGCATTCTTCGAACGAAGCATTACTTCTTGAATACGACGCGGGACCCAGCAAATCGCCTGACCAATCTTCTGTTCTGCAGCATTCATCTGAGCGTCGAATTCCTGTTGCAAAGCAGCATGCGCCTCGCGCAAAGCCTCAAGTTCGGCAGCCGTTTCATTGCGCTGCTGCTCAGCTTGTTGTGCACGGCCGTTGGCCTCATCAACCATACGCTGCTGGTCTTCGTTGGCGTAATACTCGACCGCAAGTCTGTTGCCACGCTCGTCACGATCTTCACGGGCAACCACATAAAGCTTGTACAGAAAATCGGTTGGCTGCTCTTGTATGTCGCGCAAGAATTCGCCGAAACGCTCTTCTTGAAGTTCCTGATCAGGAACATCGGCTAAGCCCAGTTCCTTTAGCGCGCCATCTTCGCCAACAAGCGCTTCGATGACCTCTTTAAAACCAGCATAGGTATTCAGGGTATGGACATTGTAGATAAAACCATCGATTGCCCAGTTCACATACGCAATACGAAGTTGCTCGAATACGCCTTCATCTTCCAAAAAGCGCTTAAGCGCGCGAAACGCCTCAATAAAGTCGAGCGGATGTTGATCTTTTGCCGACATTGTATTCGTACCAGTTCCTTCGCGATGATATAGCAACATATCGGGAAGGAACGTCAAGCGCTCAGCGCGAACAAGCGCCGGGGCCGAGAACATAAGGTCTTCAGTAAGACGAATGTCTTCCGGAAAACGCAAGTTGTTCTTACGCACGAAATCCATGCGTAGCAGCTTGTTCCACGGCAAATTCTGGAACGAACGAAAAAGCCAATCAGGGTTGTCATGCCAGCTACACACGTCAGCCGGATATTTGTCGGGCAAAAGCGCCCAAAACGCCGGGATGCGAACGCCAACGCGCTGGTCAAACATAAAATGCGGCAGTGCAACAAGATCGGCGTTGGTTGTTTGAGCACGTTCAACAGCACGTTGCACCAGTTCAGGCTCGCACCAATCGTCGCAATCAGAGAACAGCAGGTATTCACCGCCCGCCGCATCGATACCAACATTGCGCGCACGACCAGGACCTGCATTTTCCTGCGCGATCACCTTCACACGGCTGTCGCGCTGAGCGAAATCGGCAAGAACTTCCGGCGATTTGTCGGTTGATCCGTCGTCTACGCAAATAATTTCAATGTTGCGATATGTCTGATCAAGAAAGCTTTGTAGACACTGCGCCAAATAGGTTTCGCAGTTGTATACCGGGGTAACAACGGACACAAGCGGACTGCCGACTGCCGGCGAGGATTCGCTTGTCACAGACGAAGCGCTCAGCTGAACGTTATTTAAAGAGCTATCAACCTGATTAGGTGTTTCCATACCCACAATGGCCTTTCTTACCCACTTGCTTCTACACAAGACCACGCCGAAAGCATAGCGAATAAGCAGAGCATATAAACGCAGCTAAAGCTTTACCAACAACAACTAACAGTGCACGAAATAAAACAATGTGCTAAAGCTAAAGTAACGAAAACAACTAAAACTAATTCGCTTCCTATGATTGTATCGTACCGCAGCGTTGACGCATTAGAAGCACAGACGAGAAACTAGCACTTGAAAAGGGTGTCTTCGGTAGCGTAATGGGAGTAATTTTTGACATGAGCGCAGATGTTGACATAGGTGTGGGTACGCACAGCCAGCATTTTGCGCTTTTCTTGGCTGCGCTCACCCGCACTCATCTATGCGGTAGAATAGGGCTTTGCAAAAGTATCCGCATCAAAAACGCGACTGACATGAGGAGCTTATGACGGATCTGACAACGTTTAAAGGCAACTTGAAACGAAACTGGTTCACCATTACGTCGCTAGTTTCAAAAGACTTCAAGCTGAAGTATCGTCGCAGCATGCTTGGCGTGCTGTGGTCGGTTCTCAACCCCCTGCTGATGATGTGTGTTTTAGCAGCCGTGTTTACCAATGTGCTGAAGTTTGGCGATGTTGAAAACTTCCCAATGTACCTAATTTTGGGTAACGTCCTGTTTGCGCTTATGGCCGATTCCACAAGCGGGGCCATGACGTCGATTCTTGAATCAGCGCCGCTCATCAAAAAAATCCGAATCTCAAAGATGATTTTCCCGCTTGAAAAGGTTTTATTCCAGCTTGTCAACTTTGCAATCTCACTTATTGCTGTCGTTATCGTCATGGTGTTCTTCCGTATTCCGCCAACCCTTTGCCTGCTGGCGCTGCCGGTTCTGCTTGTTTATATGCTGCTTTTCTGCGCGGGTCTTGGCATGTTGCTTGGCGCGCTCGCTGTGTTCTTCCGCGACGTATGCCACCTGTGGAGTGTTGTCATTACGGCATGGACATATGCAACGCCACTGTTCTACCCCATCAGTCTGCTTCCCGACTGGATGCAGCAGGCTGAAGTATTCAACCCGATGTATCACTATGTCACCTATTTCCGCGACATTGCAATGTATGGGCAGTGGCCAGGCATTAAGGAAAACCTTGTATGCCTTGGTATTGCGCTGCTTTCCTTCGCTATTGGCTTCTTCGTGTTTAAACGCTCGGAGAAGAAATTCATCCTCTACGTATAGGCGGTTTTTATGCCTGAAATCGTTAACACAACGCCGCTTGAAACCTCATCAGAGGCAAATGAACTACAGACAGATGACCGCCCTGTCATGATTGACGTCGACGGTGTATCGATGATCTTTAACATGGCAAATCAGCAGCTCAACAGCCTGAAAGAATATGCCATCGCGCTTGCTCGCCGCGAGCTTATGTTTAAAGAATTCCGCGCGCTTGATAACGTGTCATTCACCGTACACAAAGGTGACGTATTCGGCATTTTAGGCACGAACGGCTCCGGTAAGTCAACCATGCTCAAAATTATTGCTGGCGTGCTTGAACCCTCCGAAGGAAGCTGTTCGATTTACGGCAACATCGCGCCGCTTATCGAATTGGGCGCCGGCTTCGACATGGAACTGACCGCCCGCGAGAACATTTACCTAAACGGCGCGCTGTTAGGCTATTCGAAGAAGTTTATCGATCAGCATTTCGACGAAATTGTCGAATTCGCCGAGATTGCCAAGTTCCTAGATATGCCGATGAAGAATTATTCGTCGGGCATGGTTGCGCGTATCGCATTTGCTATCGCAACGGTTATCGTGCCGGAAATTCTTATTGTTGACGAAGTCTTATCGGTTGGCGACTTCATGTTCCAGCAGAAATGTGAGCGTCGCATCACCAAGCTTATCAAGGAACACAACGTCACCGTTCTTATTGTTTCTCACAATAACGACCAGATAGAGCGCTTGTGCAATAAGGCCATTTGGATTGAAAAGGGTCACACGCGCATGATTGGCGACGCATCTGAAGTCTGCCGCACGTATCGCGTGCTTGGCGGCCATGTTGGCAGTGCTGAAGCCGAACAGCGCGTGTTTGAAATGCTTAACAAGAAGGTCCGTGTTCCTTCAAAACTGGCTGACACCATCAGCGGCGAAACGCGCTACGGAACCGCCGCTAAACTAGTGGAAGAATGCGAGTTTGCTGAAGGTGGCACAGCTATTGTTGCACCTGGCGAACAAGCCTCCCCTTGCATGGCCACCGGTGGACTTTCAGGCATTCTGGACGCACCTGTTCTGCTTGCTAAACCCGACGCACTACCCGACGTCACAGCACAAGAGCTCAAGCAGCTAAAACCTTCGCGTGTACTGGTAATTGGAAGCGAAGAGGCTGTACCTGAGTGCGCAGTTGAAACAATTAGCGAAACTTGCCCGAAAGCATCAGTCGAGCGTATTGGTGGGACAACGCCGACTGAAATAGCGAACGCAATTTACCAGTTCGGGTGCACCCTTGACAATGCTAATGCGCATGGCTGGGGCCGCACCGCAATCATCACCTACGACGGCTGTACGGGTGACTTGATATCGTTCTCCCCCTATTTATTCCAACAGCATGTTCCCGTCTTTTATGTGCCTGAATTTGGTCGCGTTGATGAAGAAACCGCAAGCATCATTTGCTCGGGCGCGTTCGACAACCTGCTTGTTTTAGGCGGCGAAGTGCATATTCCTGAAGCGTTTTTGGAAACGTGTCGTACCACAGGAATGCAGTGCCAGCGCGTTTGCGGCAATGGCCCTTACAATGCAAACGAACTGATCAACAGCATCATCACTAGCCGTGAAGGTTTTAACGGCATTGATATCGAGCGTCTAATTGTCACTTCGGTGTGGAACCCCTACGACGCATTCTGCGCGGCAGCGTTTGCCGGCAAAACTAACTCCGCGTTTTTACTTGAAGATACGCAAGACCTCGACAGCGTGTCGCATGCACTTTCCTATATCGCCAAACAAAACGGCGCCGTGAAACGTTTGACGTTCCTTGGCGATACTATGCGATTCGGCAAGCTGGACAAGAAAATTCTTGGCAAGGCTGTTGTTGAAGCACTTGGAGAAGATTTCTACGGCGAAGACGACAAAGATGACGAAGCTTTAGGCGACGACGAGGCTTAAGCGGCGGAGAAGTTTTAAGCGGCAGCGACGAGGCTTAAGCGGCGAAGAAGTTTTAAGCGACGACGACGATTAAGCTAAACTAGCTGCATTAGCTGTAAATCATCAGATAGGTTAGTGCGTAAAAGCATAATTAGGCCAGGTCACACATAGTTTTTGCAAGGGCGGCTTCAGTTGTGAGGTCGCCCGCAATTGTTATATTGGGGTGGCTTGCGAATGCACGGCCGACTTCGTAAACGCTCGGGTCGCAGTTTTCATAAGGGCACTGCGTAGTGAGCACAAGGCGCTTGCCAGAATTTGCCCATTTCAAAAGCGCATCTGCAACGCCATTTGGCTCAGGAACACCACCGAGGCCAAACGCTTCCACAACCAAAGCATCGCAGATTGGATACAGCGCTTCAATGACGCGGGCGTCTGCGCCTGGCGCGAGCTTAAGTACCTGCACGCGCGGGTTAATGGAGTTGTGGAAGATGGGGGCGGCCGAAGTTGCTGGGACGGCCGGGGCGACGGGGGCTGGACGCTGGGCACCAAAAGCGGTTGCAGCGGTGGCCGTGGCGGGGGCGATTGCAGCGGCGGTTGCAGCGGCGGCCGTGGCACCAGAAGCGGTTGCATCAGGCCTGCTATCAGCCCAAACCACTTCCCCATCTGCAACGCTGGCCAAGTCGGGGGCGTTCACGCTTTCGAATGCATCAAAGCTGCGCGCATGCGCCTTGCGGGCGCGCATGCCATCGATGACGCGCCCAGCAAATACCACAAGTACACCGCGGGCAGCATCGTCGCAGGCCACACACGCGGCGTCATGCACATTACGGCGCGCGTCAGTGGCAGAGTTTGCCATGGGAAGTTGCGAGCCTGTCAGCACGATAGGTTTTTGCGAGCCTTCTATCAGGCACGAAAGCCCCGCTGCGGTATACGCTAGCGTATCGGTGCCATGCAGGACTAAAAAGCCGTCGTATATGTCATATGCGCTTTGAACCGCACTGGCAATGGTTAGCCAATCAGTGGGTTGCATGTTCGTGCTATCAATGTTCATAACCTGGCGCACATCAAAATTCGCCAGATTTGCCAGACCAGGCACATGCTCTAGCAACTGTTCGCCTGAAAGCGCAGGGGCAAGGCCCGCACCGGTATCGGTGCAGGCCAGCGTTCCGCCTGTTGCTATAACCAGAACACGCTTGATCATGCTTTATGCTTATGCCTTCTCTACTCGAACGGCGCACACCTTGTATTCCGGCGTTGCGCAGATACGGTCGAGCGCGGCATTGGTCAGCCAGTTCGCGTTGCCGTCTTGGAAGTGAAACGGCATCCAAGTTTGGCCAGGGTTTGTCTTACCCGACACGTGTGCAATCGACTGAATGGTCGCACGGCGGCTGGTCACATTCACGCGATCGCCGTCGGCAATGCCCAGACGTGCTGCGTCTTCGCTGTTGATTTCGATAAATGAATAACCAGAAATCTCATTCAGACCTGGGGTTTTATCGGTCATAGCACATGCGTTGTACTGCGCGAGCACGCGGCCCGTGGTCAGGATAAACGGGAATTTATCATCGGGCAGTTCAGAGGAAGGAATGTATTCGGCCAGCGAGTATGCACCCATGCCGCGCGTGAACTTCCCCACATGCATAATCGGCGTGCCCGGATGGTCGGGCGACGTGCACGGCCACTGCAAACCTGCGCCCGCCACTTCGGGCGAATCAAGGCGCGCGTGACTAATGCCGGCGAAACTTGGCGTAAGCTCAGCGATTTCGTCCATAATCTGCGCGCTTGTGAGCTGCGGTTGCGGGTAGCCCATACGATTCATCAAGTCGATGAAAATGTCGGTATCAAGGCGTGTTTGTCCGGGGATGGTCACCGCCGTACGAATGCGCTGCACACGGCGTTCGGTATTGCTGAAGGTGCCTTCCTTTTCTGCATAGCTGCGACCAGGCAAAACAACATCAGCGTACTTGGCGGTTTCAGTGAGGAACAAGTCATCGACCACCAAAAAATCAAGCGACTTAAGCGCATGAATTACGTGCGTGGTGTCCGGATCGGTGCGCACCGGGTCTTCACCAAAGATGAAAAGGCCCTTGATGTCGCCTGAAATCATCTTAGGGAAGCAATCGGTGGCATACGTGCCCTGCCACTTGGGAATTTCCACACCCCAATGCTGTTCGTAGCGGGCCATGACCTCGGCATTCGCAAGCTTTTGGTAACCCGGGAAATCGGCCGGGGTAGCACCCATGTCGCAGGCGCCTTGCACGTTGTTCTGGCCACGCAGGGGGTTCACACCACAGCCGGGCTTGCCAAAGTTGCCGGTAATCATCGCGATGTTAGAAAGCGACATGACGCCCTCGGTGCCACCAGTGTGCTCGGTGACGCCCAAACAGTAAATGATAGCCGCCGCATCGGCTTCACCATAGGTGTGAGCTGCGGCAACAAGGTCGCGTGCGTCGATGCCGCAAATTTCGGCAACAACCTCGGGCGTGTACTTTTCCACCATATCGGCGAAGGCATCAAAGTCTTCGGAGCGGGTATCAATGAATTCACGATCAATGAGGCCCTCATGGATGAGCACACGCGCAATGCCGTTGGCAAAAGCTACGTTGGTGCCGGGAGTCAACTTCAGGTGAATATCGGCCATCTTCGCCAGGCCAATGTCGCGCGGATCGACCACAATCAACTTGGTGCCGTTTTCAACTGCGCGGCGAATTTGCATGCCAATAACCGGATGAGCTTCCTCAGGATTGCTGCCAACAAGCATGATGACCTGGGCATTTTCCGCAATATCGGTGATGGGATTGGTCATAGCACCGCTGCCAAGGGTTTGCGCGAGACCCGCAACCGAAGGCCCGTGACATACGCGAGCGCAGTTGTCGACGTTGTTGGTTTTAAACGCGCAGCGAGCCATCTTCTGCAGCATGTAAATATCTTCGTTCGCCGAACGCGCGCAAGCAAAGGCCGCAATGGCTTGTCCGCCGAACTCGTCGCGAATAGCGCCAAGGCGGCTTGCCACCAAGTCAAGCGCTTCGTCCCAGCTGGCAGGCTCAAGTTCGCCAGTTTCTGCGTTGCGGATAAGCGGCGTTGTCAAACGCTCGGGTGAATGCACGAAGTCGAAGCTGCCGCTGCGGCCCTTCACACACAGCAAGCCATGGTTCGACGGGCCATCAACCGGCTCAGCATCGACAATGCGGCCGTCCTTGACCACCAGGTCATACTGGCAGCCAGTCGCACAGTGTGGGCAGGTAGTAGTCACACGCGTGACTTCCCACTCGCGATAGTTCTTGCGGCGCTTTTCGGTGAGCGCGCCGACCGGACACGATGACGCGCAATTTCCGCAGCTCTCGCACACAGTTGTATCCCAGTTCGGGCCAAAAGGCGCTTCAATGGTGGTGCGAACGCCGCGCTTGCCCGTACGCAGCACATGGTTGCGCGCTGCATCGTTGCATGCGCCGATGCAGCGCTGGCAAGCAATGCACAGGTTAGCGTCGAAACGAAGGAACGGGTTCGAATCAAGCACGGGCTTGCGGGTGGTAGGCACCGGGAAGCTGGGCGTAGTGACGTCAAGTTCGCGGGCGACAGATTGCAGCTCGCAAGCTCCGTTTTTCGCACAGCTGAAGCAGAAGTTTGTCGAATCTAAACCGTGTGCGGAAATAAGCAGGTCAACCGCCGTTTTGCGGGCGGCAGTGACGCGCTTTGTTTCGGTTTGAACCTCCATGCCCTCCGTGACCGGCGTGGTGCATGCAGGCATAAGCGCGCTCTGCCCGGCAACTTCCACAACGCATACGCGGCACGAGCCAATGGCGCTGCGCTCGGCCAAGTAGCACAGCGTGGGAATGTGAATGTCAGCCTCGCGGGCGGCTTCCAAAATCGTTTGGCCTTCACGCGCCACAAGTGCCTGGCCGTTAATAGTGATGTTAGGCATACTGAATGCGCCCCCCTTCGCAAGCGCCGGCGCCAAAATGATCGCAGCGCAGGCAGCGTCCGCATTCCTGCATCGCTTCCTCAGTTGACATGGGAACTTCCACGCCTTCAAAATCTTGCTTGCGTTCGCGCGCAGGGCGCTCGAGCACTTCTACGCGACCATAAGCTGAACGGTCGTTGGGGGTTGGCAGCGGGGCCGCCACACCGCAATCGAGCGTGTGGTTGAAACCGAGCATATGATCAATGTTGCGGGCAGCCACTTTACCTGCGGCAATAGCCTTGATTACCGTTGCCGGGCCGGTCTGACAGTCGCCGCCAACAAACACGTTTTTACCCGTATCGGGCGCGGCGCCACGGGACTTGAGTGCTTCGGGATTCATCTGAGCACGCAGATTCTCGTCGGCCTTGAACTCGCCCCATTCGGCGGCCATGCCGAATTCCTCAAAGGGTGCGGAAACAATATTTTGGCCAACGGCAATAAGCACAATGTCGGCAGGGATTTTAACCTGCGGCTTTTTGGCTTCAATAGGAGCTGGGCGGCCGCGCTTGACCGGGCCGATCATCTGGGGCTGCGTGATAAGCGCACACGCATGACCATCGGCATCTTTCTCGATGGCGACCGGTGCTTGGAGCGTGACCATTTCCACACCCTCAGCTATAGCAGATTCGATTTCAGCAGGAAGCGCAGTCATGTCGGAAATACGGCGACGGTACGCGACGCTAACCTCAGCAGCACCTGCGCGCACGGAAGTACGGCAGCAGTCCATGGCAACGTTGCCGCCTCCGATAACGGCAACCTTTTTGCCCGTGAAGTCCGGGTAGTCGCCGTCGCCAATGCGTCCAAGCAGGTCAACGGCAGAATAAACACCTTCAGCATCCGTACCGTCAATGCGCAGGCTTTTGCCCGTTTGCGCGCCAATGGCAACGTAGACGGCGTCGTATTCATCGGAAAGCTGAGCCATGCGCTCGGCATCGACGGGGCTTTCGGTGTGCACGGTAATGCCACCGACAGCCAGGATGCCGTTGATGTCTTCGTCAAGGCGCTCACGCGGGAAGCGATAGGCCGGAATGCCGTAGCGCATCATGCCACCAAGCTGTTTGCGTTCTTCGAACACATCAACCTCATGCCCCATAAGAGCGCAGAAGTATGCACAGGTCATACCCGAGGGGCCACCGCCAATAACGGCAATACGACGGCCGGTTTGCGGTGCGCGGGCAGGCACGGGTACCTCGTTTGCGCGGGCGTGCTCGCAGGCATATTCTTTGATGCCACGGATATTCAACGGCGCGTCAATGATGGTACGGCGGCAGCGCTTCTCGCACGGGTGCTCGCATACCAGACCGCATGCAGTTGGAAACGGGTTGTCTTTGCGAATCATCTGCACAGCGCCGGCGTTATCCCCCGCTGCGACCAGTGCAATATAAGCAGGAACGTTCACATGTGCCGGGCAGAAGGTTTCGCAAGGCACTGATTGGCCAACGCCAGCCTGGCATTTATGCTGGTTAATGTGCGATTCCACTTCTTTGGCGAAGGTGTCAAGGCCATCAAGCAGCGCGGTGGCTGCCTCGTAGCCAATCGCGCAGTCAGATGTGTCGCGCACCATTTCGGCCAGTGAGCGCATCTGTGCCACATCTGCTTCCGTTGCCTGGCAATCGACCAGACGACGCAGCAAAGCTGCCAGCTGCGGTAGGCCATCGCGACACGGTACACACTTGCCGCAGGTTTGTAGGGCGCCTTCCTCAAGCAGCGTGAGTTGCTGCGCCAAGGGGCACATACCCGGAGGCATGGCGTCGACGCGACGTTTTTGCCGGTCGAGAAATGCACCAATTTTGCCATCGTCAGCGGCAACAGGCGCGATTGATAATTTCGTCAAGGTCTCGTCTCCCCCGTTATCGACCTGCCCTTTAGCAATGTTTGCGCTGGCTATACATGTACGCGTATATCTCATGCATATCTCGCGAACATCTCGCGCGCGCATATGCCGATTACGCTGGCTGCAGTACGTGTTGCCTCACGCGCGCATCTTGCGATGGTTTGTGTTTACGCATGCAGCCTCATGCCAATTGCGCTTATCACATCCAGCATGCAATTGCGTCGTGTATTACCAAGACAGGTAGTGCAAAACAATGCATGGCACCTGCGTGAACATGTGCCATGCGTAACGACATATAATATTCTCGAGGTCGTTTTCTAAATTGTTACCAAGCCGCGCTTCCATAGCAAAAGCAGAAGCCAGTACCCAACGCGTCCGCTCACCGGACAAAATCGGCCGCTTGAGTAACTATGGGACGTGGGTTGACAGTATCAAGGCGCACTGGCAAGTGATTCCTCGCAGTCGCATTTCCGGCGTACAGCTACATGTTCGTTGACTACAACATCAAGACACGCTAGCCATCAATATCACGCGGCACACCACCTAGGATCTGCAGCATTCCCCAAACGTCATTAAATAACTTGCCAAATGAAATATTCATTTAAATTGCCGGTTTTTCCATCGGCTTGATACCGGACAACTAGCCTGGCTTTTTCGATAAGCGCCTGCTCAAGTGCCTGTAATTCAGCCTCGTCGAAATGGTGGCAATACCGATACGAACCCTGCGTTTGTTGCCACCCAAGCAAATAATCATTTTTAGGAAGTTCAGAAAGTTGGGAAAATTCGGAACACTCAGAATGAGCGAACTCAGCAATTGCCCGCGCTGTGGTCTCCTGCGCCTTTGTAGCAAGTTTCGGGCTGTTCATAAAACGCCAGCAGCTTACAGCAAGATAACCACCAGGTCGCACCTTTGCGACAAGTTGGCGAAGAAAATCTTCGCGCCAGGCGGCAAGCGGAATGTGATGCATGAAGCCAAACGCCACCGTCAAATCACATGATTTATCAAAAACAGCCAGTTCATCGGCGAAATTTCCGTTAGCTAAAGCAGGCACAATGTCCAAGAGCTGGAAATCTACTGCTAGGCGGTTACCAATTTTCACCGGTGCAAGGTCTTTGCAATTATCGACAGCGTGGTAATCGATTGCCGCCTGTGGCAGTTGATCAGCAAGGAAGCGGCCGAAGCGCATGTTTCCGCAGGCCACATCTAAGATATGCAGGCTATTTTGCTGCAACGCAGGTGCAACCTCTTCCAGCAAACGAGTCCACCCTGCCCAAGGCGCACTGCGCGTTTCTGAAAAACTCTCTGCATTCGTTTTGTAAAAATCGCTGGTCATGCGGCAAAGCTGCAACGCCGTGGCTGTATCAAATTCTTTCATAATTACTCGTGCAAATAGTTATTCATGCAAACCGCTTACTTATTGCTAATTGTTAGTTTCTAGTACCAACTTAGTGTCTACAGCTTAGCATGTAAGCACAACCAGTGGCAGCAGCACGACATTAAATTACTGTTTACGCAGTTCAGCAGCACATTGAGTAAGCACGTCGACAAAGCGATCAACGTCTTCAGCGGTGCTGTCAGAAAAGAAGCTCACGCGCAACGTTTCCTTGCCTTCACGCAGCGGAATACCAGCAGCCTGCAACGATAGCGGATGCTTTTCGCGCCAAGTGCCAGGGGCAACCGTCGTGTGGTTTTCCTCGCAGGCCGAAGCGCGCGAAACACATACACCGTGATCAGATAGGTAGTACACCGATTTTGCATTCGGAAGACCAGGCACACTAATGCTCGCAATGTAAGGGCTTCCGCCCTCGGGTACATGCACAATAGCGTCAGGCAGCTCAACGCCAAGCCTTACCATCATGCGTTTGCGCAGGTTGGAAGCGTGTTCGTAATTCTTCTGCAAGTCACGCGTAGCAATTTGCACTGCAGTTGCCATTCCAGCCGCCAGATACACCGGCTCGGTACCGGAACGCAAGCCATTTTCCTGACCACCACCAAACGCGGTGGTGAACATGTTGACGCCGTCTTTAACGTACAGAATACCAATGCCGCGCGGGCCACCGATTTTGTGTGCGGCGGCCGTCAAAAGTTCGCAGCCCAAATCATTCACATTAACAGGCAATTTGCCGAACGCCTGTGTCGCATCAGTGTGCAGCAAAGTATCAGGTGACAACTCATCACGAATAGCAGCAACCTCGGGAATAGGGAAAATCCAACCGGCCTCGTTTTGCACGCGCATCATGGTGATAAGCGTTGTAGGGCTTTCTTGCAAATAGACGCGCAGCTGATCAAGTTCAAGCTTGCCATTAGGTGCTTCCACGTAGCTGCATGGCCATTTGTCGTCACGGCGCATACCACGCACGGAACGAGTGACAGAAGCATGTTCAAGCGACGAAGTAATAATCTTGCCAGGGTTTTCGCGACGAGCCAAACAAGCCCCGCGAACAGCCAAATTGTTTGACTCTGTTGAGCCGGAAGTGAAATAAATTTCACTTGGGCGGGCACCAAGCGCGTCAGCAATAATAGCGCGGCTTTCGTCGAGCACGGCCGCTGCCTGCTTGCCCACGCTATGCGGCGAAGATGGGTTTCCCCAGGCGCTAACAATAACCTCCTGCATGCGCTCGGCAACTTCGGGCAGCATTCTGGTGGTTGCAGCGTTGTCTAAATATGTCAGCTTATCGCTCAGAGTAACCCTCTCGTCTTAGGTAACAGCGGCTATTCTACTCTCGAGATACTCACTGTCACTAAAAGAGTATCAATTATGGTACAGATACGGAGTGAGCGGTATATCCGCAGATAAGGACAATGTTTCGAGATACGCCCTACGAAAAGCAAATGGTACCTCAAGGCCGAACCGCGTCATACAATGCAAAGGGCGCCTCAGAAGAGACGCCCCAGCAAATCGATAAACTACTTGCGTTTATTCGTTCAGCTTCTTGGCGAGCAGTTGGTTGATCACCTTTGGGTTGCCCTGGCCGCGCATCTGCTTCATGCACTGCCCAACAAAGAACCCGATAAGCTTCTGGTTGCCTTCCTTATAGCGGGCAACTTCATCCGGATGAGCAGCCACAACCTCAGCAACCACAGCTTCAATTGCGCCCGTATCGGAAACTTGCTTCATGCCACGTTCCTCAACGATGGCAGCAGGGCTTTTGCCCTCTTCCATAACAGCCGAGAATACTTCCTTAGCCTGCTTTGACGAAATAGTATCGTCGGCAAGCATGCGGACCAGCTCAATCGCATACTCAGGCGTCAAATTACTGCCTTCAATAGATGCACCCTCATTAGCATTAAGCCACGCCGTCACATCGTTGATGACCAAGTTCGCAACCGGCTTTGCCAGCTTAGAAGCATCGGCGCCAGCAGCAGTCATGCAACCTTCAAAGAACGCAGACGTCTCACGATTATCAACCAAATGACGCGCGTCATAGGCCGACAAACCATACTCGTTTGCATAACGGTCAGCCTTCTGATCAGGCAATTCGGGCAGCTTCGCACGAACACCCTCGATGAATTCGTCAGACAGGTCGTACGGCGCCAGGTCGGGCTCGGGGAACAAGCGATAGTCGTCAGCGGTTTCCTTCACGCGCATGACAATGGTGTGCTTCATCGTTGGGTCCCAATGGCGCGTTTCCTGATAAATCTGACCGCCCTCTTCAAGCACCTCAGCCTGACGGCAGATTTCGTATGCCAAACCGTCGTGCAAGTTCTTGAAAGAATTCATGTTCTTAAGCTCAGTTTTCACGCCAAGCTTGGTGTCTCCGCGGCGACGCAGCGAAACATTGCCATCGCAGCGCATCGAGCCCTCTTCCATCGAGCAGTCAGAAATGCCGATAGCCAAATAAATCTGGCGAAGCTTCTGCATAAACAGACGCGCCTCTTCGGGAGTACGCAGGTCAGGCTCGGTAACCAGCTCGATAAGGGGCGTGCCAGCACGATTGTAGTCAACCATAGAATGCGTTGCGCCCGCAATACGGCCTTCATCACCGCCGACGTGGATCATCTTGCCCGCGTCTTCCTCCATATGAATACGCGTAATACCAACGTGTGCGGTATAGCCCGTATCGGTAACGGTAACGTTGCCCTCTTCATCACCAGGCTTCAAACCCGCAATATCGCCGCGTTCCTTCGCAGCAGGACCGTCGACGTCTAGGTCTAAGTGGCCGCGCATGCAGAACGCAATGGGGCCCTGCGTAGTTTGGAAATTCTTGGCCATGTCGGGGTACATATAGTTCTTGCGGTAGAACATCGAATGCTTTTCGATGTCGCAGTTCGTAGCCAAGCCGGCAAGCACAATAGATTCAATGGCGGCTTTGTTCGGAACAGGCAAAGCACCAGGCAGGCCCAAGCATACCGGGCACGTGTGTGTGTTCGGATCAGCGCCGAATTCAAGCTTGCAACCGCAGAACATCTTCGTGTTCAAAGTGGTCAACTCTGCATGAATTTCCAGGCCGATAACGGCTTCCCAATCCTGCAACACTTCCTCAAGCTTACGCATTACGCTTGCACCTCCTCAAGAATCGAAGCCAACTTCCAACATTTAGCCTGCGCTCCGCTTCGCGGTGCTCGGCCGTTCGACAGTCCACTGGACTGTCGAATCTCAAGCTTACGCATTACGCACCTGCCTTTCCATCGGCGAAGGTCGGCGCGACGGGCGCCTTGCCGTAAGCCGCCTCAAGCGCAGCAGCTGCGCGGAACATGTTTTCGTCCTTGAACTGGGGTGCGATTAGCTGCACGCCAACCGGCATGCCAGAAGTTTCACCCACGCCGCACGGCACGCTCATGCCGCCATTGCCGGCAATATTAATGGATATGGTGAACACGTCTGACAAATACATAGTTGCCGGATCTGCGATTTCACCGAATTTGAAAGCGGTAGCCGGCGCAACCGGAGCCAAGATGACGTCACACTTCTCGTAAGCCTGCACATAATCGCGGGTGATAAGCGTGCGAACCTGCTGAGCCGGATAGTAGTACTTCTCGTAAACACCAGAGGAAAGCAGGTAGCTGCCCAACATGATGCGACGCTTTGCTTCCTCGCCAAAGCCATGTGCGCGGCTCGCCTCGTACTGGCCACCCAAATCTTTGTGGCCTTCTTCGCAATAGCCATAACGAACCGAATCGAAACGCGCCAAATTAGAGAACGCCTCGCACGGACCAAGTACGTAATAAGCACTGATAGCAGCATCGATATGCGGAAGATCAACCTCAACGATAGTAGCGCCTGCAGCCTCAAGCTTGGCGGCCGCCTCCTTTACGCGACCAGCAACTTCGCCAGAGAGCCCCTCGGCATCCATGAAGCTGCGAACGATACCAATGCGCATGCCAGCAACGTCCTGCTCGCACGCGGCAGCAAATCCCGCGGGCACATCCTGCGACGTGCAGTCAAGCACATCGCGCCCGCACAGCACATCCATGGCCACGGCCGCATCGCGAACGCTGCGCGCAAACGGACCAACCTGGTCAAGCGAGCTACCAAATGCAACCACGCCATAACGGCTGACCGTGCCATACGTCGGTTTCACGCCAACAACGCCACAGAAACTTGCAGGCTGACGGATGGAGCCACCCGTGTCAGAACCAAGCGTGACACATGCCATGCCAGAAGCCACAGCCGCAGCCGAACCGCCCGAGCTGCCGCCCGGAACGCGCGTCAAATCCCAAGGATTGTGCGTAGAACCGAACGCCGAAGACTCGGTAGTAGAGCCGAATGCAAATTCGTCCATGTTCAGCTTGCCGAGCGGCAATGCGCCCGCGTCCAAGATTTTCTGCACACAGGTTGCCGTATACGGCGAAACGTAATTTTCAAGCATGTGCGAAGCGCAGGTGGTATGCGTGCCGACCTGGTTCATGTTGTCTTTGAAGGCAACCGGCACACCCGCAAGCGGGCCCATATTGGCGAACGTGCCGCCAGCTACTGCTTCGTCAACACGAGCGGCTGCAGCAAGCGCAGCATCGGCCGTTTGCTCCAAAAACGCATGCACCTGACCATCAGCCGCTGCAATGTGATTCAACGAAGCTTTGGCAACTTCAGCTGCGCTGAACTGCTTTGAGGCAATACCTTCGCGAATTTCTGCAATGCCCATATCGGTGATAGCTGCCATTACGCATCGCCTCCTTCACCAAGAATTGCAGGGATAAGGAAGCTGCCATCCTGCTGCTTCGGCGCATTTTCAAGCGCGACCTGCTGCGAGAACGATTCGCCCTCGACGTCTTCACGCATGACGTTAGATAAACTTCCGATTGGATGGAACGTCGGCTCGACGCCCTCTAGGTCAAGCTGAGTGATAGGCTCAAGCGTATCGATAATGCTGTTAAGATCGACCGTCATCTCTGAAAGTTCTTCATCAGTGAGGCCGATGCGCGCATATTCCGCAATACCGCGAACTTCGCGCTCGGTTAAATGTTGGGTCATAGTCTTCCTTCTTCGCAAAACCGCAGGTGGAAAGCTGCATGAAGGCAACTTACCTGCAGTAGCTCAAATGCACCGGTTTATCATAGCAAACACCTGTTGCTTGCCGGTAAATAATCGTGGTGAATCGTGTAGAGAATCGCACAGATTACACGCCATGCGTTACAGATTTTGTCCAGCACACGGCAATGAACCATGCATACTGCACGTCAAGGGCTTCTGTACGCAACACGTCAATGGCTTCCATGCGACACACATCATACGATTCCTACCTGCTTCAGATCCTCGGCCACCAAATGCCGCAAATACTCCGACCGCTTCATACCTAAATCAGCTGCGCGAGTTAACCAGTTAGTGCGCCTAGTGCCCCATCACAGCCTCGCGAACGACAGCTAGGCGACGTTGACTTACAGGAATCGTATCACCCGTGGACAGGCACAAATCAGAGCCTTCCATACGTACAATATGCTCGAGGTTCACAAGGAACTGTTTATGGCAGCGCACGAATACCAACGCAAAGCTTTTCTCAATGTCGGCAAGCGTGGCATACGTTTCGTATTTTTTACCGTTTACGCAGGTCACGATTACTTTTCTCCCAGCGCTTTCAATGAATGCGATTTCATGCGCTTGCAGAATATGCAGCGTCCCGGCGCAACGCAACGTAAGCGTTGCAGGACGCATTTCAAACTCAGCGCGCCTACGCGACATCGCCCTATTTAATGCAGCGACAACCGCGTCAGCCGAAAACGGCTCCATTAACAGATAGCAATGATCAGTTTGGTAAACAGCCGACGTGTAATTCTCGCGATTCGCGAAGTAAATAACCTGTGGACATGCCGCAAGCGAGCCGTCTGTAGTATGTGCGGCAACACGTGTACCAGCAAAAGTAGAACTGCAGTCGACCCCGCGAGCCGCACCGAAAGCACCAGCAGCCGAACCGCACATTCGCGCTTGAAGCCTCTCAATTGCCGAAATGCCGCCACCTGCGCGTCTATCAGAATCGACGTCGACAAACAAAATGTCGGGAGCCAGCGCCATTACGCGCGAAACAACCTCGCCAATAGCGCACGTCTCAATGCTGCAAGTAGCTGCAAGAGCACAACTTTCCAACGCCGCGCATAACTGGCCAACCCGGGTCACATCATCGCTTGTTATTAGAATGCGGTGAATAATTGACCCCCCCGAAAACTTCATACTATCCCCCATCGTTTTCGAAAGGCGCATACATTACCGAGCACCTTATTTATCAGGCGTAACAAAATTACGTCTACTAATTTCAGCAATATGTATCCGCCGGGCCGTTGCCCGAAAATCTAAAACAGAACCGAAGCCAGAAACCCAACGCCAATAAGAACTTCGGCTCCGGCTTTACCGTCATATTCGTATCACGAAGGACACATGCTTCAAACGCGGATATATAAGCAATATTCGCATTAAATTAACTATAAAACTTTTAGTCCCGTTAGTGTTGTGCAACTTTTTATACGGTCGTAAATTGTAGATTAATGATGACTGGATAAATAGCTTTTTCATGTCGCCCCTGATTGTAGATTGCCGTCAACTCGGTTTTCGTTCGCCGCATCCAAGTGTCACCCGCCCTTGAATAAGTAGTCGAAATTTCCCTTGCCTTGGAGCAAACTCTAAGTTGTATAACAGTCTGCGTCACGCATACAAGGAGGCTTACCATGGCAAAACAAACTGCAGGTCACGACGCACTGGGCACCTTCGCCCCGGAATTTGCCCACCTAAACGACGACATTCTGTTCGGCGAAGTTTGGGAACGTGAAGGGCAGCTGCCGCTGAAACTGCGCAGCATCGTCACCATTAGCGCGCTCATTGGCAAGGGCATTACCGACAGCTCGCTCAAATATCACTTGCAGTCCGCACGCGCAAACGGCGTCAGCCAGACCGAAATGGCAGAGATTCTCACCCACATCGCCTTCTACGCCGGCTGGCCGAACGCCTGGGCTGCCTTCAACATGGCCAAAGAGGTGTACGCCGACGCTTCTGACGAGGAAAACCACGGCGGGATCTTCGGCATGGGTGAACCAAACACCGGTTTCGCGCAGTACTTCATCGGCAATTCGTACCTGAAGCCCGTCTGCGCTCCCGGCGAGGGCTACCTGCCCATCTTCAACGTCACATTCGAGCCGCGCTGCCGCAACAACTGGCACATCCATCACGCAAGCAAAGGTGGCGGTCAAGTGCTTATTTGCGTGGAAGGCCACGGCTGGTACCAGGAGGAAGGCAAGCCAGCGCAGGCACTGCGCCCCGGCGACATTGTAGAAATTCCCGCGAACGTGAAGCACTGGCATGGCGCGGCGGCTGATTGCTGGTTCAGCCACCTGGCCTTCGACTGCCCCGGCGAGGACACGTCAAATGAGTGGTGCGAACCGGTAACCGACGAAGCCTACGACGCACTGTAAGACACTAAGCGAAATAGCAGGCTGAAAGAAGCACGGCAAAGCAACAGACTGACGAACGTCGCCAGCCATATAACCCCCGATTCACACAAGGGCCCGTCTCTATGCACAACGTATAGAGACGGGCCCTTGTCAGATAAACATCTTTCCTTAGCACTAAGAAATCTAAACGGCACTGAGAATGAAGTAGCTCGCAATGCCCCTTTGTTTAGTTCTTTGTCTGGTTCTGCTGTACGGCTAAAAGGTCGCGAATTTCGCCGAGTACTTCCGCTTGATTTTTAAGAAGCGCCTGGTTTTCAAGGTGTTGCTCTTCGGCATTGCCAGCAAACTCTTCGACATCGTCTTCAATGTTGTGCTTCTTGCGGATCAGCCACATCAGCTCAGCAACCAAAAACACTGTGATGAAAATGATTACGACATCAATGCCATTCACGATGAGGTTCCCGTAATTTACCGACGCGCCGGCGACGGTAAAATTCAGCGAACCGGGGTCGTAGCCACCGAAGAGCAGGCCACTTAATAACGGAAGCAAAAATTCATGAACAAGCGATGTGAGAAAACGGCTGATTACTTCGCCAAGAATCCAACCAAGCGCCCACTCAAGCACCGTCATGTCAGCAATAAATTTGCTAAATTCTGTCAGGAACGTAATTTTTTTTGAGCCGTCATTCGAGCTAGAAGCGTTTGACGTGGAGCTTTGTGACTTCGCGCTGCCGTGCGCTGCGTTTGTCAGCGTTGTGCCTTCGCAGGCAGAATCTGTCGGCGCTATGCCCTCAGGCGCCGCATCTGTCGACACTAATTGAGAATTCGCCATTCTACCTACTCCTTGCTTGCTTCTTCATTGCTGCCAGTAGCTAGTACGAAGTGCGCCGGCAAGTCGCTACCGCCAGACACCAGTACGCCACCACGATAGCGCGACGACGACCATTCGTAGTAGCTACCACCATGATAACGCGACGGAAAGCCGCTGTCTCCGGCAACGTTGCGACAACTGGCGAGGCACTGCTATCGGCCGCAAGTACACCAATACAACGGCGCGACGGCGTGCGTTCGCCAGTTTTACAGCACTCGAATCAGTTTTACGCTACCCAAATCAGTTTAGCGCCACTCAGCAAAAATTACGTCGCCAGCCTTCGGAGCTTCGATTCCCGGCCCATTTGGCAGCATGTAATACATATTCGCCGTAAAACTTTCCGGAGTACCGGGGCGGCCCTGCACAGGATGCGCCACCAGGCGGCCGTCATCGGTATGTTCGACACGAAGCAGTTTGATGCCGAAGAACTCGGGCTTGCCCGGCTCGTGATCAGGATGCTCCATCGGACGCTCTTCCCCGCCACGTTTCTTCGGGCCGTGCGGACGGTGCGGCGGCTTGGGGAATTCCTCAGCCAGTACCACCGGCGTGCGCTCAGGCTCGGGCACAAGGCCTACAAACGCACGCATAAGCGGTCGCAAGTAGAAGTTCAACGTGAACGAAGCACCTGCTGAAGGGCCAGAAATACCCACAATCGGCACCCCGTCGACAATAGCGAAGCTAGAATGATGCCCCGGGCCATGGTTCGTCTGATGGCAGATCATCTGCCCCATTTCTTCCATAACTTCACACGACCAGTCGTCGGAACCCTTCGAGGATCCCGCATTCAGCACCACAATATCGGCCATTTCAACAGCACTTGCGATGGCGTCACGAATGGCATCACGGCGATCAGGCACGATGTCGAACGGAATGAACTTGCCACCCCACTTCTCACATTTCGCGCGCACCAGAATACTGTTGGTTTCGAAATTCTTGCCGCGACCTGCGAACATCTCCGGGCGATCGGGGTCATAAGGCACACCCGGCGCCATCAGCTCGTTGCCAGTCGGGATAAACGCAACACGCGGACGACGCACAACCGGCACCACGGCGTTGTTACCGCTGCCAATGCGCGCCGCAATGTCGGGCGTAATCAGCGTACCAGCCGCAGCCAGCACATCTCCGCGATGCATCGAGCTGCCAACTGGACGCGTACCAGCACCCTGCTCGGACGGGCCAGCATCGATGGTCACGTGCTGCTCATCTTCAGAAACCTGCACATGCTCAATCACGATGGCAGTGTCAAAGCCCTCCGGCATAGCAACACCGGTGTTAGCGAACTGCCAGTCAACACCGCGCACCCAAGTGCTGGTATCGGGAAGCTGTCCTTCGGGAAGGTTAGCGAAGTCGGACCAGTGCAACGCGATTGAATCCATCGCGCAGGTGAGAGCCGAAGGCATGTCGTTGCGCGCCTTCACATCGTAGGCCAACACGCGCCCGATTGACTCAGTGAGCGGCACCTGTTCGACCATCTTGCGTTCAACTTCGCGAACATGAGACGAATCGGCCTCTCCGTAACCGTTCCAACCAAAACCGTTCGGTGCGGAATTAAGCGCCTCCAGTGTCTGCTCAACCGCTTCCTCACGCGACAGCTGAATATGTTGAGAATGGTCTCTCATCTGGACTTCCTTTCAAATGGCGAAGGCGGGGCAGCATCCGCGAAGCTTGTTGCGCCGCTGCAGCCCACTGCGCTGCCGCAGCCCGCACAGCGGACAACACGCACAGGCCAGCCTTCGCTTTCTCCTTATAAAACTATAAAGCAAACTATAGCCCATTTGGCGGTTAGCACGCGCCACCTATTTGCATATTTAATCCCAGCCACACGCCTCTTGCGCGGCCGACTTGCCCGGTCGTATACTTCCCTACCGAAAGGAGCGCCGGTGACCCGGGATATGCCCAGGCATCGAGCCTCGCCGCACATAACCGAAAGGTACGCGATGAAAAATACCGTCGCAACATTTCGCCAGGCGAAAGCTGAAGGCCGCAAACTGGCCATGCTGACCGCCTATGATTACTCCACCGCAAAACTAGAAGATCAAGCAGGAATCGACGGCATCCTTGTCGGCGATTCACTTGGCAACGTGATGCTCGGCTACGAGGACACGCTGTCGGTGACCATGGAAGACATGATTCACCACAGCGCTGCTGTGGCTCGCGGGGCTAAAAACGCGCTGGTCGTATGCGACATGCCGTTTCTGTCCTACGAGGTCAGCGTTGAAGAAGCTGTGCGCAATGCCGGTCGCCTGCTGAAAGAAGGACGCGCAAACTGCGTAAAGCTAGAAGGCGGCGAAGAGGTCTGCCCGCAGGTGGCGGCTATCGTTGCTGCTGGCATCCCCGTCATGGGGCACCTTGGACTCACCCCGCAGTCCATCAACGCATTTGGTGGCTTTAAAGTGCAAGGAAAAACAGAAGCCGCAGCTCGCAAGCTTATCGACGACGCGCGCGCCCTTGAGGCGGCTGGCGCGTTCTCTATCGTGCTTGAATGCGTACCCGCAAAACTTGCCCAACTGGTAACTGACGCTGTTTCCGTGCCAACTATCGGCATCGGCGCGGGCGCCGGCTGCGACGGGCAAATTCTGGTCTACCAAGATATGTTAGGCCTGTTCAGCGACTTTACGCCGAAATTCGTCAAGCGCTTCGCCAATGTGGGAGAAGCCATGCGCGAAGGGTTTACCGGCTACATTGACGAAGTGCGCGCCGGCACATTCCCCGCCCAAGAACACACGTTCAAAATTGATGACGAAGTGCTCGAGAAGCTGTATTAAACAAATTATTGTCGCAGGTCAATCAAGAATTTTGTAGGTGCGTGATCCTATCACGCACGTTAATTTGGAGCGCGAAGTGCGACACAGTCACAACCAGCTCCGGCAAACGCCAAGCGCAACACAGTCACAACCAGCGCCAGCAAACACCAAGCGCGACACAGTCGCAACCAGCGCCAGCGCCAAAAAGCCGCGCGGGTACAACACATACAAAGGAGTTCATATGTTGCACGTTGCAACCACTGTTGAAGAAGCAAAGCAAACCGTCAAGGAATGGAAGGCCGCCGGCCTCACCATCGGCCTGGTTCCCACGATGGGATACTTACACGAAGGCCACCGCAGCCTTATTGAGCGCGCGGCTGCCGAAAACGATCGCGTAATGGTAAGCGTGTTTGTCAACCCTATCCAGTTTGCCCCCGGCGAAGACTTGGAAACCTACCCGCGCGACTTCGAGGCAGACAAGAAACTCATCGAAGCCGCAGGTGGCGCACTTGTTTTCCACCCCGAGCCCGCGGCTTTGTACGCACCCGATGCTTGCACGTATGTCAACGTTGAGGGCATCACGGGCGAGCTGTGCGGCAAAACGCGCCCGACACACTTCCGCGGCGTATGCACGGTGGTCAGTAAGCTCATGAATATATCCGAGGCCGATCGCGCCTACTTTGGACAGAAAGACGCCCAGCAGCTAGCCGTCGTGCGTCGCATGGTGCGCGACCTAAACATGAACGTGCAGGTGGTGGGCTGTCCTATCGTGCGCGAGGCCGACGGGCTGGCAAAAAGCTCGCGCAACACCTACCTTTCCACAGACGAACGCAAAGCAGCGCTCGTGCTATCGCGCGCCGTCGCCGAAGGACAACGCCTTATGCAGAATGGCGAACGCTCAGCAGACGCTGTTATCGGTGCCATGAAAACGCTGATTGAAGCTGAACCCCTCGCCCGCATCGATTACGTGGAAATGGTTTCTTGGGACGGCATCAAACCTGTTCAACAGGCAGACGACCCGGTACTTGTAGCCATGGCGGTCTACATCGGCAAAACCCGACTCATCGACAATTTCATCTTCGGGGAATAGAGCAGCACACCGCTCTGCCGGCACCCGCTGGCGCCGGCAGAGGCGAGCCACCTCACAAGTATATTCAGCCCAGAAAGGCACACCTATGCAACTCACCATGCTGAAAGGCAAAATCCATCGCGCCACCGTCAAACAGGCGGAACTCGACTATGTTGGCAGCATTACAATCGACGAAGACCTTATGGACGCCGCAAACATTCGCGAATACGAGCAGGTGCAAATCGTCGACGTGAACAACGGTCAGCGCTTCGAAACTTACGTTATCGCAGGTGAGCGCTCGAGTGGCATGATCTGCCTCAATGGTGCTGCCGCGCGCTGCGTTGCTACCGGCGACAAGGTGATCATCATGTGCTACGCGCAAATGACCCCCGAGGAAGCCGACGCGAACCCCCCGCGCGTCGTGTTCGTTGACGACGACAACCGCCCCAGCCGCATCACCCGCTACGAACACCACGGCCGCCTGGAGGATATGTTGTAACAGTCAGCAGGGCACCCAGCACGCTCGTGTATTCATAATTCCCTACCTATGCACATAAAATGCACCCAAGGAAGGGGCAAATTGGCGTATTGTTCGTATAAGACATATTGAAACTAAATCACCTGAGAAAAAGAGGGAATGCGCCATGAGCGAAGCGAACGCAAACGAAAACGCACACGCAAACGGACAAGTTGACGAAAACAATCCCGCAAACGATTCCGCTAACGAAATCGAGAACATCTCGTCCGACGAGGCTCTTGCGCGTCTAAAAGCCGGAAACGAACGCTACCTGCAAGCACGCACCTCCGAAGGCGATATCTCGCCCAAGCTGCGCGCGCAGACGGCCGCAATCGGGCAGCGCCCGTACGCCATTGTACTTGCCTGTTCTGACTCGCGCGTTATTCCTGAAGCCATTTTCTCAGCTGGTATCGGCGACCTATTCGTCATCCGCGTGGCGGGCAACATCATAGACAATCACCAGATGGGAAGCATCGAATACGCCGACGAACACCTAGGCTGCCATCTGGTTGTGGTACTTGGCCACACCGGCTGCGGCGCCGTCGAGGCGGCCATGCACCATGAACTTACCGGCAACGTGAAATTTATTGGCGACGAAATTTCACTAGCCATTGGTGACGAAAAAGATGAAACCGCAGCCGAACTGAAGAACATCGAGCACAGCGTGCAGAAAATCAAAGACCGCCGCGACGTGCTGCTAGAAGGTGAAGAATTCGACTTGCGCATCGTCGGCGCCCTCTACCACACCGACACTGGCCGCGTGGAATTTCTGTAACCGAAAGACTGCCGACGCGTCATTGCGCCGTAAGCGCCGGCAGACACACGTTTTGCGTGGGCGGAAAACTTCCTTTATCCTAGAGCAACATCAACTACCTGAAGAAAATTACGCATCAGACAGGATGGCAAATTTTGCATATCACGTTCGATCAAAAACTTGCCGATTATATGCGAAAAAAAGGCTACGCAGGAATTGCTGTAGACACCGTGAGTGCCATCGGCTGCTGCGCGGACACAACAGAGCTAGCCACGCGTTTCGTGCGCGAATCTGAAGCAGAAAAACTCAAAGCAAAAGGTTGTGCCGTACACACCGCCGACATAGGCGAAGTATTCATAGAGGCGAAAGGCCTTCATTACAACGACGAGGTGCACTTCGGCCTGCGCAATTTCTTTGGCGCAAAAGACATCACTGTAAAGGGTATCCAGGCGTTTAGGATTTAACACCCCCTCGGCTGGCTCTGTTAGCGGCGCGGGAGCCTCAGCCAGCGAGCTTCCTTTTCGACCGCCAGCGCCCACCGGCAGCCTCTCAGCTACTCCCCTTCTGCCACCGAAGCAGCCTCAGCCGACAAACCAGCCTCGCTGGCTTCACGGGCACCGCGGCAGCCTCAGCCAGCGAATTCCCCCCTTCAGCCGCCAGCGCCAGCGCCGCCACAGGCGCCATCACGACCGCCGATGCTTCCACATTTAATTAACTAGAGTAAATCTAAAGCAAAAATCCCCCTGCCCGCATTCGGGACAGGGGGATTTGCAAGTCAGCCGTTACGGCACGACCATCGCGTTGCCAGCAGTCGCCCAAACGGCCGCTGTTACTTGCTCAAGTCGGAACCGCTACGCTGCAGAAGTATCTGCGCTGTCGGCAAGGATAATCACCTTGCTGTCAGTCACCTGCACGTAGCCGCCCTTGACTTCGAAGCTTTTGACTTCGCCGCCGTCTGCAGGCGTCAGGCGAACCGTGCCATCAGCCAACAGGGACACCAAGGGTGCGTGACCGGCCAAAAAGCCCATCTCGCCCTCAACGCCCGGAACGACAACCATCTCAGCCTCGCAGGACAGAAGCTTTGCAGCAGGTGTGACAATGTCGCACATGAAGCTAGCCATACTACGCTTCTTCCTTCTTCATTTCCTCGTAAGCGGCGTAGACGTCGTCGATGCCACCCTTGAGGCGGAAGCACTGCTCGGGAATCTCGTCGCATTCGCCGTCGAGAATAGCGGCGAAGGAGCGAACGGTATCCTCCATCTTGACGTACTTGCCCTGCAAGCCCGTGAACTGGGTTGCAACGTGGAAGCACTGACCGAAGAACTGCTGTGCCTTACGAGCACGAGAAACAGTAAGCTTCTGCTCCTCGGACAGTTCATCCATACCAAGAATGGCGATGATGTCCTGCAGATCCTTGTAGTTCTGCAGCAGCTCCTGAATGCCAGTTGCCACGCGATAGTGCTCTTCGCCGACGATGTCGGGGTCAAGAGCGCGAGAGGTGGACTCCAGCGGGTCAACAGCCGGGTAAATGCCAAGCTCAGCAATGGAACGAGACAGAACCGTCTTAGCGTCCAAGTGCGTAAACGTCGTTGCCGGTGCGGGGTCGGTCAAGTCGTCGGCGGGCACGTAAACGGCCTGCACGGACGTGATGGAACCCGTAGAGGTGGACGTAATGCGCTCCTGCAGGTCGCCCATTTCTGTAGCCAGCGTGGGCTGGTAACCTACAGCGGAAGGCATACGGCCGAGAAGTGCGGACACCTCGGAGCCAGCCTGCGTGAAGCGGAAGATGTTGTCCACGAACAACAGAACGTCCTGGCCCTGATCACGGAAGTACTCAGCCTCGGTCAGGCCAGCAAGGCCGACGCGCAGACGTGCTCCCGGAGGCTCGTTCATCTGGCCATAGACCAAGCAGGTCTTGTTGATAACGCCAGAATCGCTCATTTCCAGGTACAGGTCGGTACCCTCACGAGTACGCTCGCCTACACCGGTGAACACGGACGTGCCGCCATGTTCCTGAGCCAGGTTGTTGATGAGCTCCTGGATGATAACGGTCTTGCCGACGCCAGCGCCGCCGAACAGGCCCGTCTTACCACCCTTAACGAAGGGCTCGATCAAGTCGATAGCCTTGATGCCCGTCTCGAAGATCTCGGTCTTCGTGACCAGCTCGTCATATTCGGGAGCCGGACGATGGATGGGCATGTAACCGGTAACTTCCGGCATGGGCTTTTCGTCAACGGGCTCGCCGATAACGTTCCAGATGCGGCCGAGGGTTTCCTGACCAACAGGCATCATAATCGGGTGACCCGTGTCCTGCACGTCAAGGCCACGCACCAGACCGTCCGTCGAGCTCATTGCGACGGAGCGGACGATGTTGCCCGGCAGGTGGGTTTCGACCTCAAGGACGACGTGAATGTCGCCAAGTTCGGTCTTCGCGTCAACTGTCAGCGCGTTGTAGATAGCTGGCAGCTGAGCAGGAGCGAATTCGACGTCCACAACAGGACCAACGATACGCACAATGCGTCCGACGGCACCCTTAGTGGCCTCGACCTCCTCCTTTGTAAACAAATGTTCAGCCATTTAATCCTCCAAAGCAGCTGCGCCACCGACGATTTCCGAAATCTCGGTCGTGATAGCGCCCTGGCGTACGCGGTTATACAATCTGGTCAACGTGTTAACCATTTCGGTGGCGTTGTCCGTAGCCGACATCATGGCGTTGCGGCGTGCACCCTGCTCGGCAGCAGCCGAGTCGATAAGCGCGTGGTACAGCGTGGTACGCACG
>CAVEUW010000014.1:0-41822 GCA_963619015.1 Senegalimassilia sp.
CGGATAACTTTCCACCAAGGGGCGTTTTTGTCTGCACGATGCTACAGAAAGTCGGTTTTATTCCCCAACACAATATGCATCATATAATCCTCCCGAACGGTAATATCCAACGATTATTACCTTGATTATTACCGTTCGGGAATGTTAGTATGCATTTACAAGAAATTTTACCGTTCGGGAATGGATTTTGCTATGCGCATTCTTTCAACAGCTGAATTTGGATTGTTTGTTCGCGCTCGACGCAAAGAACTTGGTTATTCGCAGCAAGAGTTAGCTGAATATTGTTCGTGCGGAACTCGCTTTATTTCGGATTTGGAAAACGGCAAGGGTACTGTGCAGTTTGATAAAGCTCTCGGCGTCGCGTCGATGTTAGGGCTGAATGTAAGTGTAGAGGCGCGAGGCGAATCAACATGCTAGAGCCGTTGAATGTTTATCGATCTGGTCGGTTGGTTGGCCGTCTTGAGATGCGTGAATCTGAGGCATTTTATGGGTTCGAGTACGATGAGCAATATCTGTCCTCTTCTGATTCGATTCAACTTTCGGTATCCCTGCCACTTTCGCCGCGTCGCTATTTGGGTGTAGAAACGCTTCCGTATTTCGAGGGACTGCTTCCCGAGGGCGGTGTTCGTGATGAGGTTGCGCGCCGTTTCCATATTTCGGGTAATTCCCCTGCGAAGTTAATTTCGGTACTTGGGCGAGATTGTGCTGGCGATGTATCAGTTGTTGAACTTGATGACCCAGTTCAGCCACCTGCTGTAGGAGACTATGAGCCTTTGCCAAATGCTTTGCAGTATATTGCGCAGCAGCCGCTTCGTCAGGTGTCTCAGCTTCGGTCGGAATATCGATTGTCGCTTGCTGGCGGGCAAGAGAAAGTCGCCTTGTATCACGATGCGAGCATGCCTCTGAATGATGGCTGGTTTGCACCTTTAAACGGTTCACCTTCGAATTACATCGTTAAGCCTCAGGTTTCCGATAGGTATCCTGATCTGGCACTCAATGAATTCCTTTGCATGAAGGCTGCAATGTATATCGGCATTGATGCTGCTCAGGTTTCGTTTTTTGCCGCTGATGGATCTGATGCAGGCAACCCGATGCTTGTTGTTCAGCGATATGACCGAATTGCTGGTGAAGGCACTACCGATGAAGGTGTCGCGCTGCTTCGACGTGTTCATCAGGAGGATTTCTGTCAAGCGTTGGGGCTTGTTTCGGATCAAAAATATGAGACAGAGGGTACGTTTTATATTCGAGAGATGGCACGCATTCTAATGGAATATGCAGATATTCCACCTGCTTCTATGTCTGATCTGTTCACTCGAATGCTGTTCAACTACTTAATCGGTAATTGTGATGCGCATTTGAAAAACTATTCGGTTTTGTGGAAGGCCCGCGATTGCGTAAGCCTTGCCCCTTCTTACGATTTGCTTTCGACGTCTATTTATGATGGTACGTTTGGAGGAAAGCTGAGTCGAAGTATGGGGTTGCGGTTCGGTCGTCATGTCAATATTGATAAGGTAGAAGCCGAGGACATTTTGCAGGTGGCGAAGGAATTGAGACAGCCGCCGAAGGGCGCTAAAGCGGTTGCTTCTGATCTTATTGAAGGCCTTGCAGATGCGTTCGATAAAGCGGTCTCCGATTTGGCTGTGAGTTATCCGGAGTGGTCGAATAAAGCCGAGCAGCTGGCAACAAGGATTGTTAAGGATGCGGCGAGTCGACAAAAGGTGCTGCGGAACTTGTAGTTAAAAGGTGCTGCGGAACTTGTAGTTAAGATCTGGGGTTTGATTTTCTGCAACAGTTGCGCCTACCCGTATAATGGAGGCATGGTTAGGCAATCTCTTATACTTGGTCGTTATAAACCCCTGGCGAAAGCGGGGGCTGGCGGCTTTGGTACCGTGCAGGTGGCGTGGGATACGCGCATTCAGCGCAAGGTTGCCATTAAGTGCATCCAACTTTCTGAGGCTGACCTGCGGCGAGCTTCGCTTCCGGGAGCCGACATGGGCGGCAGTGTTGCTGTTGGTGTTGGCGCTGGTGGTGGTGCTGGCGAAAGTGGCGGGGTTGCCGCTGACGCTGGAGCAGCGAATGCAGCTGGTGTAGCTGGAGAAGCGGACGCGGCCGGTGTAGCTGGAGAAGCGGACGCGGCCGGTGTAGCTGGCGGGGCTCCTGTTGCCGCTGGTGCTGGCGAAAGTGGCGGGGTTGCCGCTGACGCTGGAGCAGCGGACAGCGTTGCCGCCGACACGCCGCCTTGGGAAGACCTTCCTGACGAAATTGCCGATGAAGCTTTCGCTAATGCCTCAGATAATTCTGTCTATAAAACGCCTGATAATGCGTTTGGAAATATTGATGAAACGTGGGATGACTCCGATTCGTTAGACGATTGGGTTTCTCCATTTCGTAGGCCAAATGTAGGCTCGGCAGCTGCTGCACCTGGTGCTGCAGATGCTGCGGCGCGCTTGGCTCGGTATGCGCCTGCTGCCCAGTCGTCCAGCGCCGCTGCAAGCTCCGCTTCTGCAGCTGCTGCAACCCGCACACCCGCAGCCGCCGCATCCCCCGCATCCGCCGCCCCCGCCGCCGCAACCCGCACGCCCAGCGCCGCTGCAAGCCCCGCTTCTGCAGCCGCCGCAAGCCCCGCAGCCGCCGCGCACCCTATGCCCGACGACCCCGTAAGCCTCACACACGACGACACTCCGCTCGTGCATACGCTTGCACGCATTCCGGGCCTCGACGAAGCGCGAACTGCGGCAATGCTCACCGACTCAAATATCGTTGCGGTCTACGACTTCGAAATCCAAGATTCCACGGCCTACCTCATCATGGAGTACGTCGAAGGCATGACGCTCACCGAGCTGCTGCGTAATCACGACGACGAACTAACGCTTGACATTGTGGCTACGGTTTTCGATTCCGTTGCTCATGCGCTTGAAGTCGCGCACGAAAGCAACGTCCTGCACCTTGATATCAAGCCCGACAACATTCTTATCAACGAAAAAGGCCAGGTCAAAGTGACCGATTTTGGTCTTGCTACCTTGGCTGACGCGGCGGGCTTTGGCACAACGGGCGGCGGCACCATCGGCTACATGCCGCTTGAGCAGATGCGCCGGGAAAGCCTAGACGCACGCTGCGATGAATGGGCGCTAGCTTCGGTTACCTATGAAATGCTCGCTGGCGAAAATCCGTTTTTCGCGCCAGATCTTACCCATGCGCAAGAAGTTATCGAAGATGCCGAACTGGTAATTCCTTCGCTTTGCTGGGATGAACTTGGCGAAGATGCTGACGATGTGCTGTTTATCGCGCTCGATCCCGACCGCGACGAGCGTTATGCAACGGTTGAAGAGTTCGCTGACGAATTTGAGCCGCTGCTGGGTGATGCCCGCGCAGGTAAACACCAGCTGGCTGCAATTGTTCAAGGCCCTGAAGAGGAAGAACCTGTCGAAGAAGAGCCAGAACCGCGTCTTCCGTTGCGCGAATACATCACGCCGCGCATGTTGCGCGTGGCTTCGCACGCATGTGGCGCATTAGGGTCCGCGCTGTTGGCGTTTTGGTCGCTTTCGTTAATACCGGTAGCATCTGGCCTGGCCAACCCCCTATTTTGGGGAATTGGTGCGCTGGTTGCCTTAGCTGGTGGCCTGCGACCGCACCTGGGTGCGCTGCTTGGCTTTGTTGCGTTGTCGGCGGCCTGCATTGCGCAAAACTGCCCAGCTGGCGGCTGCATTCTGTTGGCAGCAACTATTGCTTGGTGGTGGCTACTTGGTCGCTTTGGCGATTCGCTAGCGAATACCGCACTTGCTGTCCCGCTTGGCGGGGTAGTGGGGCTTGGCTCGTTCGCGCCTCTTGCCGCTGGTCTTAGCTTGCGCACGCTTCCGGCTATGGGAACCGCAGCTTTTCAAGTGCTGGTTGCTTTTGTGCTTGCAAGTTTTGGTTCCGGTTCGCTGCTTGGCTGGAACGGCTTTATCAACTGGGAATATGCGATAAGTCACACTGCGGGGATGATGCCGGCAGACGCCATGATTTCCATGATTTCGCAACCGGGAACCTGGGTGATTGCAATCAGCTGGATCGCCGCTGCTGGCTTATGTGCACTCTGCTGCGCGCGGCCGACCCGCGCCTTCGCCATTACGGGCACGGTGCTTGCTGTAGCAGTTTTGCTCCTTGGCATTATTGGTGCCGCCGGGTGCGCTGCGGCGTGGAAAACAATGATGCCCGATGCAATTTCGCTTGTAGGCGTCATCGCATCAGGCATTATTGCTGTTGTGATATGTACCTTGTTCCCCGACCCGCAGCCTGAATTTGACTCCGAGTCAGATTTTGACGAAGAAGACTTCGACTAACGAACCCCTCTGAGTGCCGTGCGCTAGTTCAGCTCGTGCTCGGAAAGAAGCGCTTGGCCACCGTTGGTAGACGGAGCAGCGTCGCCTGCCTGCGAGAGGAAGCACGTCGGGCGAACAATGCCCATGCGCTTACCGCCTTCAGCCTTCACACGAATGACCTGCATCTTTGTGCGTTCAGCAAGCTCAAGCTCGGACTTCATGAAGTACGAAAGCATCAGCGTTTGCTTCGCTTTGGCAACACCGCTCATGAAGTCGCGGCGCTCGCACGCCATAATGCGATCGCGCTCTTCTTCGGTGCTAATAATCTCGAAGGCATTGCGCTGCGGGAAGAAACCGTCGACGCAGCCGAGCACAAACATGTTGTCATACTCGGTGCCAGCAAGGTTTTGCATGGTCACAATGTGCATCACGTGCGGGTCGTCGGTCCATGCCGGGTCAGTTACGGCAGCGTGCTCCATTTCATACAGCTGAGCTGCGGTTTCGTCGCCAACCATTGTGGCGGCAACCGACTCAAATTCGCTGATGTTTTCGCCACCGATAGCCTTCAGCAGGCCAAAGCCGCGACGCGAAGCGTTCTTCGCAATGAATTCTTGGCCAGCGCGCCACCTTTCAGCCAGCGCATTTGCACGCAGGAATGGCTCCTTCGCGCCAAAGCCCGCGCTGCCTACCTGTTCAAGCGCGTCGTAAAGCGAAATGTTTTCGGCATCGGCGAAATCCTGCAGGCCCATCCATGCGTCGCTGTTGGTCAGCGCGTTGTCAAAGCCGCACCAGCTGCGCCACGCAACCATGTCGTTGGGGTTGGCAAGCAGGTTGAGCTTTGTGTATGCGACCAGGGCTTTTGCGCGCTTAGAATCGCGCGGGTCGCCCGCAAGGCTGCCCATTGCGCCGGCGGTGCTCACGTTGAAGCCGCGGCGACGCAGCATCTTTTCGGCCATGATAGCCCAGCGGCGATTCGGCACCACAATCGCGGTGCGAGCTTCGCGCAGGTTGCAGTTCATGGGCAGCATGTGACGCAGATACTTGGTGATGCCGTTAAGCTCGTCTTCTGGCGTGTTCCACTTGATAGCTATCACGCCCTGCGGCATCGGCGGAACTTCGGCGGCAGCTTCATCGGCGCCGGCATCAGCGTTGGCATCAGTAGCAGTTGCGGTTTCGGCAGCAATGGCCTGGGCAGATCCGGCAACATATGCAGCATCCATGCCTTCACAGCCAGCAAGCGCGTCGGCAAAAGCAATAACCTCGGGGTTGCCAAAGGCGCCTTCCAGGTGGAATACCTTTACGTCGCGGCGCACGCTGTCGAACTTGGTAAAGCCCTCGGTGTAGGGGTATGAGCCGCGCACCTGACGCGTTTCGTTGGGGTTACCTGCGACAACAACCTGTTTGTCGGCCAGCAGGCATACGCACGACTGCTCAGCGTGGCTTAAGTTCTGGAAATCGTCGCACAGCACATAAGCGTATTTTGCACGGCTGCCTTCGCCAGCTTCGGACTTCAAGAACACCGAGCACAGCGCCGGAGCTTCTTGTGCAAGCATGCCGCCACGCAGTTTCAGCACGCGCATGGCCAGGTCGTATACAACATCCTCTGCGCCAGCAAAGTTCCAGTCGCTTTTAGGCGCATCGGATGCCATCTGGCGATAGAAATACGCAAGCATTTTGCGCAGTACACGCGGCTTTTCGCCGGTGGTTTTCATGTCTTCCAGGAAGAAGTTGTACTCGGCATCGGTCAGAATGCGCGGCACGCGACCGGTGGCCTCGCGCGCTTCAGGCGTGTCAAGAGTAGCCACGCAGGCGTCAAGCGCAGTCATGATGTTTACGTTAGAAGCGGCAGCAGCGTTATCAAGCGCATGTGCCAGACGCTGGCGAATTGCCTGGCCAGCAAAGGCATTGGTAGCCACAACCAAGATAGATTCCGGTGCCTGACCTGCGTTAATTAGCGTTGCGGCGCGGCGAATGAGCGCCTCGGTTTTACCGGCGCGCGCGGCGCCTTCGACTTTGACCATTCGGTCGGTGCATGCGGCTATGGCATCAATCATGTGAATCTCCCTTCGGTTGCGGCTATCTGTGGCCCCTGCGCTCGCATGCAAGCTGCGCAGGGGCGGTTTTCAAAAGTACTTACTAATAATAGTGGCGAAAGTTGCGGTGCCTGTTGAATTCAACCGAACCTGGCAGATTCAATAGGCTGACAAGCAATCACCTGGCGAAAGTTGCGGTGCCAACCGTACTGCCGGCAGCGCGCGACTTTGCGCTCAGCGAAAGTGAAAAGCCTTTTAGGCTTCAACAACCTTCGTGGTGCCGTCAGTATACTCCACGCACCACGTGTCGTACACAACATCAAACGTCGGCTCATCAAGTTCGAAGATAAGCTCCGGATCCTCAAGGCCACCCTGTGCACCAGCGATACCATCAATGGCGCCTTCACCTTCAGCGCCTTCGGCTTCTTCTTCAGCAACAAGCTCAGGCGACTCCAGGAATGCTTCCTGAGCAGCAGCTTCGGCAGCAGCGCGGGCTTCTTCTTCAGCACGGGCGGCTTCCTCGGCAGCGCGAGCTTCTTCTTCAGCACGAGCAGCAGCAGCTTCGGCGCCAGCCTTAACCTGTGCAGCCCACGATTCGTCGGTCGGCATCGAAACGCTCTTTATAGCAGCCTTGTCGCCAAGCTTGCCGGAGTTGTATGCGTCGCGCACCTGCGTAAGCACGGCCGATGCTGCTTCGTCGATGCTGCTCACATCGTTGCAGCGCATCTTTACGTTCATCTTGCCGTTTTCAAGTTCAATATCGAACCAAGTAAATGGCAGCTCGGGGTTGCCATTTTCGCGCTGACGCTTGTTGAAAATAAGCGTCTGATTGCCAACTTTGTGGAACTGATTAGAGAACCAACGCTCCATGACTTCATTCCACAGCTCGTCGGAGCCTTCGTCATCGGAATCAAGGTAATGACGCGTGCCTAGGCGAACCAGCAGCTGCATTGTGTTCTCAATTGGTGCCTCTTCGCCTTCCGGTGCTTCAGGAGCCGGATGCGTGCGAACCAGCGCCGTACCAATATAGGCGTAGCAGCGGTTGACTTCCAGGCGCAGCTCGTCTGTGGCCATGCGCTCGTCAACGTCTAGGATCATGGTCAGTGAAGGTCTTGGTAGTGCCATTTTTATCCCCTCTTCTGTCTTCTTGTCGACGTTTCTGCTCTGCTTGCCGCCCGCCGCGGGTGCGGGTTGCTACGGCTCGCTTGCTCGCCGCGGGTTGCGCTTTGCGGCCCGCTACGGCTCGCTTGCTCGCGGCTCGCGGTGGCCCGTTTTGCTCGCGGCCCGCCAACGCTTGCCGCCCGCCGCGGCCCGCTCGGGAAACCTCAAACGGGTCTTGGTGCGCATCTCATGCAACTCGTAAAACTCGTGCAACCCGTTTTGGCAAACATTGCAGATAATCCGTCTGTTTCCTCTTCGCAATGCTTAGTGTAAATGCCCTGCTAAATTCAAAATCATCCGGCAAGGATGATATGAAATCGCTTGTCCATCCTCGCCTTATGATTTGCGCGATTCCCCTCACCCTAGTATGCAATTAGTGCATTGGGTACGTAGCGCCGCACCGTCAGGCCGCTGCCAACCTCCTCCCTCCCACCCCCTTGCTGGTGGCGGCTGGACACGACGGCGCCGCGCCGCGTGCTCAATGCGCGAAACGAAGGAGAGAGAACGACAAAAGAAGGAGAGGAGGGGCATATGGCGAAATTATCACTGACTCGTCGCAGCTTCCTGAAGGCTTCCGCTATGGCGGGCGCAGCAGCATCCGTTGGATTTGCAGCTGCACCTTCTACAGCACTTGCTGAAGGTACTGACGCGACTGCTGGTGAGGTTAAGCGTATTCGTTCTTGCTGCCGCGCTTGCGGTAAGGTTGAATGTGGTACGTGGGTAACCGTCCAGGACAACAAGGTGATCAAGGTCGAGGGCGACGAATCGAACGCTCACAGCCGTGGTCACTGCTGCGCGAAGTCTCAATCGTCGATGCTCGCACTGTACCATCCCGACCGTCTGCGCTACTGCTTGAAGCGCACGAACCCCAAGGGTGAGGACGATCCGGGTTGGATCCGCATCAGCTTGGCTGACGCCTTTGATGAGGCTGGCGCTAAGTTCAACGAAATCGTTGAGAAGTATGGTGGAGAAGCCAACTTCGCAATGGGTGGCACGTCCCGTGTTTGGGCACAGCCTCCGTACGGCACTCTGAAGTCTATCTTCCCGACCCCGAATGCTCATCTGGCATACGAGATCTGCAAGGGCCCGCGTCACTTCGCTGGTATTCTGACCGACGAAATTGGCTCGCCCTGGATGGAAGTAGAGCAGGGTCCGCTCGTGTACGTGCAGTGGGGTACTGCTGCTGAGTACTCGAACTACGACTCAACCAACCGTACCGTTGTAGACTGCTCACAGCGCGCCTACAAACATATTCTTGTTGACCCGCGCATGACGCCGCTGGGAAAGGAAGCCGATATTTGGCTGCCTTTGCGTGTTGGTACTGACCTGTGCTTGTCTCTTACTTGGTTGAAGTGGATCTTGGACAACGAGGCATATGACGATCTGTTCGTCCGTCGTTGGACCAACGCTCCGTTCCTGTGGAATCCTGAAAAGGATGGCCGCACCAAGAAGGGCTGGTTCCAGGAAATGAACGGCGGCATCGACATGGAGTCTCGTATTCTTACCGAGGCCGACGTCGACCGCGAGTGGATCAGCCAGTGGTGGGAGCCCGCCGACGAGCAGTACTCCTATCGCCGCTTCATCTGCTGGGACGAAAACAACCAGAAGCCGACCTACTGGGATGCTGAGGAATGCCAGTGGGAGGGCGAGAAGCACAAGATCCCGACGACCGGTACTTGGATCGAGCATCCGTACAAGCCGATCGTTGCTGACGCTTGGCTGCCTGACCCGTCTCACTTCGCAGACCCGGCTGACCCCACCTACGACAAATACTGGAACTCCGGCAACGAAAAGGGCGCTAAGTCCAACCCGAAGGGTCTGCCGAAGAACCCGGCACTGTTCCCTGGTGGCGTTGAGATCAAGCTGAAGAACGGCCAGACCATCAAGGCTGGTACCGTTTGGGAAGCATTCTCCGACAGCTTGTCTGAGTACACCCCGGAATACTGCGAGAAGGTCACCGAGGTTCCTGCTGAGAAGATCATCGAGTCTGTCAAGTGCTACACCACCCGCCTGAACCCGCTTCACGGCAACGGTGGTATCCACTATCAGCTGGCTCCTGACCAGACTGGTCACGCTGTGCAGAACTCTCGTGCGCTGCAGATCATTGCCTGCATCACGGGCAACTCTGACGAACCTGCCGGCAACCGTGGTTCTTCCAAGGCTGAGGTCGACGGCTGCTGCGGCCGTGCAAACATGCTCGTGACCGATCACGAGCCGCGCGACTGGGGTATCCGTGACGGCATCGGTACGATGGAGCTTGGCAACACGCCTCGCGACCTTTCCATCGAGGACCAGATTCCGCTGATTCAGAACTTCGTCCAGTACCTCATCGACGAAAAGTCCCCGCTCGCCGAGCGCTATGGCAACCATGTGCCGAGCCACGACGAAGCTTGGTGGATCGCCGAGCGCAAGGGCGGCGCTTACAAGAGCTCCCGTTCTTGGCCTGGTCTGAAGACTTCCTTCCAGTCCAACGAAAAGCAGATTTCTGCTGAGCGTTTCCCGCTTCTGCGTTACTGGAACCGCTGGGCTGACTCTGCAACCATTTGGGACTCCATCAACGGCATTGACACTCCGTACCAGATTCATGGCGGCGTGTGCATGTCCGGCGACTTCATGAACGAGTCCAACCTGCTTGAGGCTTGGGAAGCACTCACGCGCCTTGACTTCTGGCTTGACTTCAACCTGTGGTCCTGCCCGAACAACGGCTGCGCTGACATTGTTATCCCGGTCCTGCACTGGCTCGAGGTCAACACCGGCCGCGTGTCTCAGGGCGCAGGTGGCCTGTTCGGCGCTGGTCAGCGTGCAGTTGAGCCGATGGGCGACTGCATCTATGACCCGGTTGCTGTTATCTGCCTGTACAAGGCAATGGGTGTTGTGTGGAACAACCGCGACCCCGAATACGACGAGTGGAACAACCTCGACTACAACAACTTCGTCCAGATGGGCGGCAACGTTTCCTACGAAGAGCAGGAATACCGCGTGCTCAAGGACGCCACCGACTGGTGGAAGATCGAGGAATACCCCGATGGCCCGGACTTCCCGCAGTACGCTGCGAAGTTCCAGGAAGAGGGCTGGTTCGACTGCCGCAAGTGGCATCCCGAGCGCTGGGGCACCTATCGTCGTTGGGAAATGGGTTACCGTCGTCAGCAGGGTGGCTACAACCTGTACGCCGCTATCGACGAGAAGTGCGCATTCATGACCCCGACCGCCAAGGTCGAGATCTGGTCCACCATCGCCGAGACCTACATCCCCGACGGCACCAAGACCTTCGCCGAGACTTGCTCGCCCGACCGTGCAGCTTACGACGGATCCATTCCGGATATCGATAAGTTCCCGCACTGGTTCGAGCCGAAGAACTCCAAGGTTGAGGCTCCGCGTTACTACCACAAGGACCAGGCTGGTGAAATTTCCACCACCGACGCTTACATCAATGATAACTACATGGGTAATCATTTGATGGAAGAGTACAAGGAGAACCTCGAGAAGTACGGCGACGACCATGCCTTCATCATGACGACTGGTTCCCGTCAGCCTGTGTACTTCCACTCCGAGCACCGTCAGCTGCCTTGGTGCCGCGAGCTGTGGCCTTCGCCGCGTGTTGAAATCAACCCGGCAGACGCCGCTCGTATGGGCATCGAACAGGGCGACTGGGTGTGGGTCCGCTCACCTTGGGGCGCTGTACGTGAGGTCGCTGACCTGTACTACGGCATCAAGGAAGGCACCATCAACGCTAACCATGCATGGTGGTACCCCGAGATGGATACCGCTTCACACGGCTTCGAACTTGTCGGCATCAACTGCATCATGGACAAGTACGCTCAGTGCTGGATCTGCGGCGCTTCCCAGCTCCGTGGTATCCCGGTTCTGATCTACAAGGCCACGGCAGACAACTCGCCGTTCAAGAACCCGGTTCCGTGCGACCCGCAGGGCAACCCCGCCATCACCAACGCAAACGACCCGCGTCTGAAGGAATGGTTGTCCAACGACCCGCGTCTGGCAGATGCCAAGACCGACCTGACGTTCGCTGACATGAATGCTAAGGGCTGCCAGCCTTCCATTCAGTCCTCCGACGCCATCGCCGGCGGCAAGCTCCAGAAGGGTGATCGCGGTAGCGACTCCCTGGGTCAGTACAGCAATAAAGGTTCGCTGAGCGACAAGCTCGGCTCGTACAAATAATAGGAAGGAGGTTCACCCATGGCTAATTACGCGATCATCACCGACCTAAACCGCTGCACGGGCTGTCTGGCCTGCACGGTTGCCTGCAAGGCAATCAACGGCGTTGACGTCGGCAACTTCTGGATCAAAACGCTGCGCATCGGTCCGCATCCTATCGAGGGCGGCTCGGGCCAGTACCCGGACGTGGAGATGTACTTCCTTCCGGTTCAGTGCCAGCACTGCGCTAACCCCGCTTGCGTAAAGGTTTGCCCCACCGGCGCCTCTCAGATTCGCGAGGACGGCACCATTCAGATCGACAAGTCCAAGTGCATTGGCTGCCGTTTCTGTGCGCTGGCCTGCCCGTACGGCGTTCGCTACCTCAACGAGGAAGAGCGCGTCGTCGAGAAATGCACGATGTGCGAACAGCGCATCAGCCAGGGCGAGCTGCCCCAGTGTGTCGCTCAGTGCGGCGCCCGCGCTCGCTTCTTCGGTGACCTTGATAAGGGCGTTGACAACTTCGAAGGCCCGGCACATCCTGACAGCCCCGGTTGCCAGTATGACGAGATGACGAAGACTCGCGTCAAGATGAAGGATTACGTCGAGGCGTACACCGAGAATGATATTCATCACCTCACGAACGTGGGTAATGATCCGAAGATCATGTACCTGCTCCGCGAGGGTCGAAAGTGGAGGGAGTAGATCATGGAAATTGAATGGCCACTAGTTCTCTTCACATTCTTCCTGTGCCTCTCTGGCGGCATCCTGGCAGCTCAGGGCTTGCTGACCGTGATGGGCAAGGGCAAGAAGATGCAGACGACGTCGCTTATTGCGGCTCTGGTGACCTTGGTCATCGGCGGTATTGCAGTATTTATGCATCTGCAGCACTGGGAGCGCATCTTCAACGCGTTTACCGCTCTGCTCGGTGGCAATGGCTTCGGTGTTTCGGGCATTACGCTCGAGCTGTGGGGCTGCGTTGTCGAGTTCATCGTAATCGTGCTGTTCTTCCTGTTCATGCGTCGTTCTGAAAACGGCGAAGCTCCCAAGTGGTGCGGCGTTCTTGCCATCATCGCTGGTATCCTGCTTCCTGCTGTGACCGGCGACTCGTACCTGATGCCAGCACTGCCCACGTGGAACTCACCGATGCTGATTGTTTACTACATCGTGAACACCGTGTTCATGGGTGGTTTGGCATCGCTGATCATCGCTGCTGTCCGCCAGGACGACGATGCTAAGGACTTCCTTATCAAGACCGTCCTTATCGGTGGCGTGCTGCAGCTGATCGTTGTGCTGATCTACGCGTTCATCATCAACGGCTCCGGCAGTGTGTACTCTGCAAGCGTCTCGTACTACTTCGACCCGACGCTTCCTGACGTGCCGATGGTTGACCGTGCGGGCATCGTTGGCAGCTTGCTTATCGGCTCTAACGCTCCGATGTTCTGGCTTGGCGCTGTCCTTGTCGGCATCATCTGCCCGGTTGTGCTGACCTACCTGGCTAAGTCCAAGCAGGGCAACCAGCTGACCGGCTACGCTGTCGCTGCTACCGTGACCTGCATGGCTGGCGGTATCTTCTGGCGCGTACTGCTCTACCTGGTCTGCCTGCGTGTATTCGCACTGTACCAGCTGTAGTTCGCAGCGTGGCAGGCTTGCCGATAAGGCGGCCTGCCACTGACAAGCAAGTCTTAGGTTCTGGTCGACCTTCGGTTTGCTTTTGAGAATTGAAACGAAGAGGGCTTTCGGAAACTTAACGCCCTGCTTCCGGCAATGTCCGTAAGCCCTCTACTTCCGCTACCTTTGGGTGGCGGAATCTGTTTATACGGCTATTTTCCGAGCGAACTTGTCAGGTTTTCGCTTTGTATCAATGGGGTTTTTCCCGTCAATAGCAAGCATTTTGATGCTAATTAAACGCTTACTGTGACCTCGTATTATTATGTTCGATATGGCTTTCGCGAATTGTGCGAAATTGCCTAATCGAACCTGCTAATATTAGGCAGAGGGCAACCTGCTTTTCCTGCAAGCAAAACTGCTTGTTTCTTGGATTAAGTTTCTGGTTGCAAAGAGAGGATTCGCTAGACGAGAAGAGGGGTCTTCATGAGCGAAGAGAAGAAGAAGGAGGAGGGTCTAGAAGCTGCTGCCGACAAGGCTGCAACTGCGGCTGAAGCTGCGCCTGAGGCGTCTGCAAGTGCCAAGGCTGCACCCGAAGCTGCTGCTGACAAACCTTCCAACAAGAAAGAACCCATGAGCGTTACGCGCCGCTCGGTCATTATTGGTGTGGCCAGCACAGCAGCGCTTTTGGGGCTTGGCGCAATGCGCTACATCGGCCACACGCCGCTGAAACGCCCGCCCGGAGGTCAAGACGAGGCTCACCTGGTTGATGCCTGTATCCGCTGCGAGAAGTGCTACGAGGCCTGCCCGCGCAAGGTTATTTACCCGGCGCGTATCGAAGACGGTCTGCTTGGCATGCGCAGCCCGGCACTTGATTTCTCCAGCAACTGGTGCGACTTCTGTACCGAAGCAAATGGCGGTACGCCGTTGTGTGTGAAAACCTGCCCGACTGGCGCTTTGGTTCTTCCCGATGGTGCCAATGCGCATAACACTATCATTGGTCTGGCTGTTATCGACCAGAAGACCTGCCTTGCCTACCGCGATACAGGCTGCCACTTCTGTTACGACGCCTGCGAAAAAGCTGGCTACAACGCAATTAAGCTTGACGGTAACGGCTATAGCGCTCATCCGTACGTTGTTAACGACGAGTGTGTTGGCTGCGGTGCCTGCGAGAGTGTGTGCGTATCGTTGAGTGAGGGCTCTATTGTTGCTGGTGCAACAGAGCGAGCCATTGTCGTTCGTCCGCTTTCGGCGCTGTAAGGAGGTTGCCATGAAACTGAGTAAAATCCGCACTATTGTTGCCGCGGCTGTTTTTGTCATCTTGGCAATTTGCCTGATTGCCGGCGTGAATATGGGTACGCTTTCCGGTTTTGGCTGGGAAGAATTCAGCGCGCTGTGTCCGCTTGGCGCTTTCACCACCATGCTTGCTACCAAAACTCTGGTACCTCGCGCGGTGTTCTCCATCATCATTATGGGTTTGCTGGTGTTTGTTGTTGGCCGTGCATTCTGCGGCTGGATCTGTCCGGTGCCCCTGGTTGGCAAAATCCGCGACTTCTTCCACTCTGCTAAAAAGCGCAAGCAGATTGAGCAGGAAAAGCACGACGAAATTCTTGACATCGCCAAGTTCGAACTGGGCTGCGGTGGTAAGGAAGGCGGCTGCGGTAGCTGCACGTCCTGCAAGGAAAAGCGCCAGAAGCTTGACTCGCGTCATTATGTGCTTGGCGGCGCTATGCTTTCCACGGCTATCTTCGGTTTCCCGGTATTCTGCCTGGTGTGCCCCATTGGTCTGACGTTTGCAACGGTGCTGGTGTTCTGGCGTCTGTTTGCTCATGCTGATCTGACCTGGTCGGTTATTCTTATCCCGGCAATGCTTGTGATTGAGCTGGTTTTCCTTCGTAAGTGGTGCACGCGCTTCTGCCCGATGGCAGCGCTTATGAACCTGGTTAGCCGCTTCAGCCGTACCTTCAAGCCGACTATCGACGACTCCAAGTGCCTTGAAACGTCGAAGGGCACGCCCTGCAGCCGTTGCGCTATGGCTTGTGAGGCTGACATCAACCTGCGTCACCCCGACTATGGCGAGCGCACGCTGGCTGACTGCACACGCTGCTACGCTTGTGTAGATGCTTGCCCGGCAAACGCTGTATCAATGCCGGTTGTGGCCAAGAAAGGCAAGAAAGTAGAACTTGCCGCGAACGAAAAATAACGCGACGGGAAATTGACGTCTCGTTAGGCAAGCGTCCTTCGCATGCACCCTCTTCGCTTAGAAGGACGCTTTGTATCACGAAAAGCCGTGCCCTTTTGGGTGCGGCTTTTTTGTTTTGCGAAGGTGGAATGGGGAAGGGTTGTTGGGAGGATTCGCACGCGAAGTGTCCTTTTGGGGCGGCTTTTTGTTGGGTTAGGGAAGGGATGTTAGGAGCCCAATAGGAGGAGAGAGGGGTGCCTCTTGTCTCGCTTATCCCGCCGATGCAAGTTGCCTTTGAATGGAAGAGCGCTGCCGCTCTGAGCGACTTCTGGTAGCCACTGTCGGTGATATTTCGTGAGGGTAGGGCAGGTTCGGCGGATTTGGCATGGTGCGCGTTGTAGAATGGAAGACAAGCAATTCCCGCAAACATAAGCCCCTTGGGGGCCGAGAAGAAACGAGTAATCTCACATGGCAATTTCCGGCAAACAGATCAGGCAGCTGCGTAGCATGGCGAACAACCTGAAGCCCTTACTGCAGGTTGGCAAAGACGGCGTCACCGACAACGTTATTAAGCAGATTGATGCCGATCTTGAAGCGCATGAGCTTATCAAGGTAAGCGTGCTGTGTGAGACTGGCAGCGAGGCTGCCGAGGCTGGCTACGCGATGGCTGACGCAACCCAGGCCGAGCTTGTTCAGGTAATAGGCAAGCGAGTGGTTTTGTATCGCGAAAGCACTCGTGACGACATCGATAAGATCAAGCTAGACAAATAACGTTACATAAAACAAGGCTTCCGCCATTTTAAGGGCGTCGACTTCGGTCGGCGCCCTTTTTGCGTTTACGGGCGTTTTCCCAGGTAAATAAAGGAAATCGGGGAGAAATTTGCCGAAAAAAATTTCAAACTGGGTATTGATGTTGTACGAAAAGCGTTGTACAATGAAAAGAAGACTCAGAAAAGGAGGTTAGCCTTGGGTGAAGCTATGGTTACGGGGCGAATGGCCCCAGGTAAAAAGCGACGTGGGGCGCTTGTTTTGCAGCGCGAAGGCATTAATGCCTCGCAGGCAATCAACCGCATGTACGATCGCATCATTGAAGATGGCAATGCCGAGTTTCTGACCGACCGATGCGTAGCTGACGACGAATCGGCTTGGGCGCGTGCGGCTGAATTTGTCGACTCACTGTGCTCGAAAAAACCTGTTTCGTGGTCAACCGAATTGGCTCATGCAGGTGCTTCAGCAACAGGCAGTACGGCTGCGACTGCAACTACTAAGAAATCGAAGCGCAAGGCGGCGCGCTAAATATGGCTCAGGTTAAGCTGCTGCTTGGTACCGATGTCGTGTTGGACTGCTTGTGCAAGCAGGGGGCCGATTATCGCGAGAATCGCCTTATGATGATCGCTGGTCGCGTAGGCGAATTTGACCTTTGGATTACGGCCAATCAAATGGTCGAGCTCATGAACATTTTGTCCGAAGGTGGTAAAGAAGAATTGGTCCCGCGTGCGCTTGAGCAGCTGCGCGGCCTTCGCACCTTCGTGCAAATTCATGGGTTAGATGCCTCGCGTATCGACCGCGTGCTGGCTACCCAGTGGAAAAACCCAATGCTTTCGTTGTTGTTTGAAGCAGCAATGGATTTGCGGGTTGATTTCGTTGTTACACACAACACTTCCGGGTTCGAAAGCAATTTGGTAAAAGTTGTCGAGCCGCGTGGCGTTTTTGAATGGCTTGAAGAAGAACGCGAACTTGCTTACGACGACGAAGGCATCGAGCCAACCGAATAACACCGTCGCCAACGCATCGGCTCACGTCGTCCTGCCGCTAACGCGACATCTTTTCGTCACCTTTCTGTCACTTGACAGTAGGTACACCCCGACTACAATCTGAATTAGCACTCACAAGCCGAGACTGCTAAATCCGCCCCGTCATCTGCGGGGCGTCTTGTTCGCCGGTTTTGCCGCCGCCTCGCAAACTCCTGCGGCGCGCATAACAGGCGGGCAACCCTGCAGCCTTGGCCGCGCAAACTAACATGACGGAAAGGAAGCGCCTATGCGCAAATTCAAAACAGAGAGCAAAAAGCTGCTCGATCTGATGATCAACTCTATCTACACCAATCGTGAAATCTTCCTGCGTGAACTTATTTCCAACGCATCGGACGCGGTTGACAAGCTGTACTTCAAAAGCCTGACCGATAGCTCCGTTCAGCTTTCGAAAGACCAGTTGGGCATCAATGTTGCCTTCGACAAAGACGCCCGCACCATCACCGTTTCCGACAATGGCATTGGTATGACCAAGGAAGACCTCGACCGCAACCTTGGCACCATTGCGCATTCTGACTCGATGGCATTCAAGCAGGAAAACTCCGAACAGCAGGGTGACGACGTTGATATCATCGGCCAGTTTGGCGTTGGCTTCTACAGCGCATTTATGGTGGCCAAGAAGGTGCGCGTTGTGTCGAAGGCGTATGGCAGCGACGAAGCCTGGGCCTGGGAATCCGACGGCGTTGAGGGCTATAACATCACGGCCGCCGAGCGCGAAACTAACGGCACCGACATCATCTTGTACGTAAAGGATAATTCTGAGGAAGAGAATTACGACCAGTTCCTCAGCGAACATGGCCTGCGCGACCTGATTAAGCGCTACAGCAACTATGTGCGCTACCCCGTGCGCATGGAGGTGCAGAAGAGCCGCCAGAAGCCCAAGCCCGAAGACGCAGGCGACGACTACAAGCCCGAATACGAGGATTACACCGAGGAAGAAACTATCAACTCGATGGTTCCCATTTGGAAGCGCAGCAAGTCTGACGTCAAGGACGACGAATACAACGAGTTCTATCGCCAGACCTTCCACGACTACGCCAACCCGGCAGCAACTTTTAGCATTCATGCTGAAGGCGCGCTTTCCTACGATGCGCTGCTGTTTATTCCTAGCCGCCCGCCGTACGACCTGTATAGCAAGGATTACAAGCGCGGCTTGGAACTGTACAGCTCAAACGTGCTGATCATGGACAAGTGCGAAGATTTGCTGCCTGAACACTACAATTTCGTGCATGGTGTCGTTGATAGCCAAGACCTGCAGCTGAACATCTCGCGTGAAACCCTGCAGCACAACAGCCAGCTGCGCGCGATTGCTCGCAAGGTGGAAAAGAAGATCACTTCCGAGCTAAAGAAGATGCTCAAAAACGAGCGCGAAACCTACGAGAAGTTCTTCGAGAACTTCGGCCGCTGCTTGGAATACGGCATCTACACCAGCTATGGCATGCTGAAAGACGAGCTGGCCGAGCTGCTGCTGTTCTACAGCGCGAAGGAACAGAAGCTGGTCACGCTTGATGAATATCTGGCCGCCATGCCTTCCGATCAGAAGTCTATTTACTACGCATCTGGCGAAAGTGTTGACCGCCTGGCGAAGCTACCGATCGTTAACGCAGTGCTTGCCAAGGGTTACGACGTCTTGCTGTGCGTGAAAGATGTTGACGAGTTCTGCATGCAGTCCATGCACTCTTATGGCCCCGATGCCGATACAGATGCTGAGGGCAAGGCCATCGAGGGCACCGGCCCCAAGGAACTGAAGAACGTTGCTTCCGGCGACATCGATTTCGCCACCGACGACGAAAAGAAGGAAGCCGAAACGGTCGAGAAGGACAACGAAGACCTGTTCAAGGCCATGAAGGAACACCTTGGTGACGCGGTTACGAAGGTTGCGGTTTCTACACGCCTGACTGACGCTCCGGCTGCTGTAACTACTGAAGGTCCGGTCTCGCTTGAGATGGAGCGCTTGATGTCGCAGATGCCAGAGGGTATGGGTGACATGAAGTCGCAGCGTGTGCTTGAGCTGAATGCAAAACATCCGGTGTTTGAATCGCTTACCGCTGCTCAGGCTGCAGGTGATGCCGACAAGGTGAAGTTGTACACCGACATTCTGTACAACCAGGCGCTTATTGTCGAAGGCATGCCGATTGACGACCCGGTTGCTTACGCCAACGCAGTTACTAAGCTGATGGCGTAAAGGCCGGCAAGTCACCTTTTAACACAGATAACGCCTGTGGAGCTTCGGTTTCACAGGCGTTTTTGCATCGGAAAGAATGTTTTATAATAGGCCGCATGAAAAGTGCGCGCGACATATTTCGGGCCATTGAGCGGCCACTTCTTAGCTTCACGGCGGTGCTGCTTGGCTTCGTCGTGTTTCTTGTTGCGCTGTATGCAATCATCATTGTTGTTCGAGCAATTGTGGGGCTGTCGTAATGTGGCGCACCCATTGCATAGCAGGTTATAGGTAGGCGCCGTCATGTGGCAACGTTTTTCATGGTATGACGTGCGCGTTATTGGGCACTACCTGGGCGTACTGGTGTTGTTTTCGTCGGTAGCGCTGCTGGCACCTCTTGTTGTGGCTATTGCCTTTCAAGAATGGGTTCCAGCAAGCCATTACCTATTTGCCATTGGTGTTTCGTTGATTATTGGCTCGCTGCTGCGCTTGTTGCGCGTGCAGCCTGGCCGCCTGAACCGCCAGCAGGCGTTGGTGGTCACGGGCCTTGCTTGGATTGTGTTGGCATTCATGGCAAGTATTCCGCTGTGGATGTCCGGCCACTTCGCCACCTACTTAGATGCACTGTTTGACGGAGTTTCTGGCGTAACCACTACCGGCGTCAGCATCATCAGCGACCTTGATCACTTGTCATACGCCGACAACATGTGGCGTTTCACTATCCACGGCATCGGCGGCTTGGGCTTGGTGGTTGTTGCGCTTTCGTTTGGCCTGTTCGGGAAGGGGTCGGGCGCGAGCATGTTCGTGTCTGAAGGCCGTAGCGAACACGTGGTTCCCAATGTCGTGCAAACTGCACGTTTTATTTCGCGACTTACCGTTGTATTTATCGCAATTGCAACTGCAGTGCTTACCGTTATGTGTGTCTTTGACGGCATGGAAGCACCGCGCGCATTTTTAAACGGTCTGTGGCTTGCAATTTCTGGCATTTGCACCGGCGGTTTTACTCCCATGTCAAATAGCGTTTTGTACTACCACTCTTTCGGTATTGAGTTCGTGCTGATGCTGCTTATGCTTGTTGGGTCGGTCAACTTCGTTTTGCATTCAAGTTTATGGAAAGGCCACGTCGAGCAGTTTTTCAAAGACTTTGAAATTCGCACCATGTTTCTGTGGATTGGTGTTATGACCTTGGTGTTTGCTGCTTCAGTTTCAGCTTCGGCAGAATTTTCGAACCTTGCTACCATGATGCGCCGCGGCGTGTTTATGGTGCTGTCGGCGTTTTCAACCACAGGCTTCCAAAACATCACTACCAATCAGTTAAACACTGCGTTGACCTCGGGTTCGTTTTTGGTGCTTGCGGCATTGATGGCTGTTGGCGGTGGTGCAGGCTCAACGTCGGGTGGTATTAAGTTCAGTCGTATCGGCATCATTATGAAGTCGATTATTTCAACAGTGAAAGAAACTATTTCGCCCGATTCGGCGCGCGTGGTGGTTGCTTACAATCATGTTGGCAGGCGAATTTTAACGCCTGACGTGGTGAAAGAAGCAATGACAGTGTTTGTGTTGTACGTGGTTACATACGCCATCGGCACGCTTGTTGGTATCGCGCATGGCTACGAGGCCACGCAGGCAATTTTTGATTCGGTGGCTATGGCATCGAACGGCGGCATCACCTCGGGTGTATGCGCACAGGGTATGCCGGTAACGCTCGAGCTGTTCTACATGCTTGAAATGTGGGCAGGCCGTCTTGAATTCCTGACCTTAATTGCCCTTATTGTGAAAGTGATTGTGTCGCTGAACCCGCGTAAGCTGGTGAAGAAATAATGTTGCTGAATGCGAAAACATATACGAACACAGCAAGCGCCCTAGCGTTCGCTATTCTCTTTGCTGTTGTCGTGCTATTTGCACAACCTACCTGGGCATTTGCTGACAATGCTGCCAGCGTGACCGAAGAGCAAAACAACGTCGACGTTTCCCAGCTGCCCGACAGTTCATTTATTTATGACACCACGATTGCCGATTTAAGCACGGCCGACACCTACTACGACAATCAGACCGTCCAGGTTACTGGTGAGGCTATTGGCGACAAAATCATGGCGGATGGTGACGAGCGTCATTGCTGGGTCACGCTTTCGTCGTCTGGTTCACCCACCGAACAAAAGCTTTCTTCAAACGCGAGCTCGACAAATGCTTCTTCGGCGGCAGCTACGGCAACAGGTACGACTGCCCTTGAGTCGCTTTCTTCAACTTCAAAGACTGGCTCGCTTGCAACGGCAACGGTTTTCATGACCAAGGAAGCAGCCAGCAAAATTGATCTGTTTGGCAAATACAACCAGAAGGGTACAACCTTACAGGTACGCGGGACGTTCCACTTGTCTTGCGACGAGCATGCTGGTGTTTCGGATATTCATGCGCTGGCGGTCACGGCGACGCAAAAGGGCAAGGCCTCGTCTGATGCGTTTGACCCTATGATGTTTGTGCCGGGCGTAATTGCCGTGGTGATTGGTCTTGCGCTCATGCTGCTGTTCCGCTGGCTGCAAGAACGTCAACGCTAAACGGAAGAGGAACCTCCCTCCTCCGTAGGTGCGAGCGAAAGCTCGCACGCAGCTTGCGTGGTGGGAAGGTTAGCGATAGAAGAAGAGAAAAATAGAAGAAGAGGGACTTTTGCAAAAAGCTCAGGTAATCAAACTCGATCGCGGTTTTCCGCTAGTACGACTAACCGACGGCCGCATGGTGCGCTGTGAGCACGCGACATCCCTGGTCAAGGGCGAAAAACTGCGCGCCGTTATCGGCGACTTTGTGGAAGTTGACGTCCCTTATGGCCACGACAAAGGCATCATCACTGCAATTTGCGAGCGTTCTCGTGCGTTTGTGCGCAAAGATCCAACTGAGCGCGCCGTGCCGCAAGTGCTTGCAGCTAACTTCGATCGCGTTATCGTGGCGCAGCCGCTTGCGGAAGTAAACATGCGTCGCCTTGAGCGCGAACTGGTGCTGGCTTTTGAAACCGGTGCCGCAGTGACGGTGGTGCTTACCAAGGCTGACCTGGCCGAAAGCGAAGCTCAGGTAGCCGAGGTTGCCCATCGCGTGCGCGCGCTTGCGGGCCCTGATGTGAAAACGCTTGTAGTTTCCGATGGCGACGCGCAAAGCGTTGAGGCAGTGCGCGAACTTATGCCCGCCAACACAACCACGGTGCTTATCGGTAAGTCTGGCGTTGGCAAATCAAGCCTGGTCAATATGCTGGTTGGCGAAGAAGTGCAGCAAACGGGCGATGTCCGTGAGGGTGACGGCAAAGGGCGTCACACTACGGTAAGCCGCGAAATGGTGGCCATCCCTGGCGGCGGTTATGTGGTTGATATGCCGGGCGTGCGTGGCCTGGGGCTTTGGGATGCCGACGCAGGCATTGGCGCTGCTTTCGCCGATATTGAACAGGCCGCTGAAAACTGCCGTTTTCGCGATTGTAAGCACGAAAATGAACCAGGCTGTGCTGTACGTGCCGCTGTTGAATCAGGTGATATTGCGCCCGAACGTTTCGCCAGCTACCAAGCTTTAAAGCAAGAAACCGCCACATTAAAAGACCGTCGTGAGGAAGCGCGGCGTATGCGTGGTGAAAAGGCCTCTGATAAAAAGTCATCCGCCAAGCGCCAAGGCCGATCAAAAGCTCGTCAAGCACGCAAAGGCTAAAACCGCTACAATAAGGAAGTTCAATTCCACGCGCGCTGTTTGCGTCTGCTTGCTGAATTTTTGCTGGCGGCCGGCTAACTGCCCTTTCGGCAGCTGCCTGTTGCCTGCAGTCGGTCGGCCAACTGCCTTTTTGGCAACCGCCTGCCAACCGCAAGCAAAACGCCCGTCAGCGCGAAATGAAACAGATACGAAGGACGTGCATGAACCCACTTATCGTTATTCCAACGTTCGTTTCCGCTCCTACGCGCACTCGTAGCAGCAACGGCATTCTTGACACTTACGATCACACCACAAAGCTTTCTGACACCGGCGAGTTGCCTCGCCTGCTTACTTCGCTACAGAAGGTACGCGGTATTGGCCAGATTGTGGTGCTTGTTGTCGCCGATAAATCTATTGCCGAAAAAGCCGCTGATAAGGTGCAGAAAATTGTATCCCGCTTCACGACGTTGAATGTGGCTGTTATTGGCCATGCCGAGCTCGACCTTATTCAGCAGCGTATGGAGCAAATTGGTGTTGGCAGGCTTTCAAAGGAAATTGGCCTTTCGGGTTATGGCGCCATGCGCAACCTTGGGCTGGTTGTTGCCGATGTCATGGGCTTCGATTCGGTCGTATTTGTTGACGACGACGAAGTGATTGACGACGCCGACTTCCTGCAAAAAGCAGTATATGGCCTGGGAAAACTTACCCGTAAAGGTGTTCCGATTGTTGCCAAGTCCGGCTTCTATATCAATTCCGAGGGCTCGTATCTTTCGAAGAGCCAAAACAAGTGGTACAACCATTTTTGGCAGCAGGGCAAGGCCTTCAATAAATGGATTAATAAGGCCATCCGCGGTCCGCGCCTTTCGCGCAGCAACCATGTGTGCGGCGGATGCCTAGCGCTTCATAAGGAAGCATTCAAGCGTTTGTCGTTTGACCCGTGGATTGCCCGCGGTGAAGACCTTGATTACATGCTTAACCTGCGTATGTATGGCAGCGATATTTGGTTCGACAATAAATGGAGTCTGCGCCACCTTCCGCCCGAAACGGAAAGTGAAGGAACGCGTTTCCGTCAGGATATTTATCGCTGGCTGTACGAGTATCGCAAGGTGGAATACAGCCGCACGCAAATTGACTTGATGCAGGTCAAGCCTCAGTCGCTTGAGCCGTATCCGGGGCCGTTTTTGGAGCCGGGCATTACTCGTCGCATTCGTACTACGGCGCTTTTACGTAGTCTTGCTCGTAAAGACAAGCGTGCCTATTTGCAGGCAGCAAAGGCTGCTCGTTCGGAAGCTGCGCTGTATTCGCAGCGTAATTGCGCGAAGTATTTCGAGTTCCAGTTCGTATGGCCCGAGCTTATGTCGCGCCTGGAAAACGACCAGATTTTGCGTACGGCGCTCATTCAGTCGGTTCTGCATCGTCAGGAAGCGCTTGATCCGGCAGCTGTTGCTGTGCCGGTTTCTACGCAGCCTGCGCAAAACATGGATCCGGGCATGACTTGCGAAATTCGCCTAAACATTGCTGAATAAACCAAGCAAAGAAAGTTTTGCGGTATGTTTGATATAGCCCAAGCAATTGGCTCGGTGTTTGCCGGCGTATTTGTTGGCATCATGTCGGGCCTTCTTGGTATTGGCGGCGGCACGGTTATGGTGCCGCTATTCCGTTTAGCTTTTGGCTTGAGCCCTGTCTGCAGTACGGCGACCAGCCTGTTTGCCATTATCCCAACTTCAATTTCTGGCGTAGCAACACATTTACGCGGTAAGACATGCATTCCGAAACTAGGCATTGCGCTTGGTCTTGGCGGTGCGGTCATGTCGCCTATAGGTGTGCTGCTAGCCAATATTTCGCCTGCTTGGTTGGTTATGTTGGTTGCTGCGCTCATTATTGGGTTCAGTGCGTACAAAATGTTTCGCAAGGCTGTGAAGCTGCCCAAGGATGCTCCTCGCAATAAGGTGGCGAACGCGGCGCCGACAGCGAATGTGGCGGAGGCGACAGCGAATGTGGCGGAGGCGACAGCGAAGTCAACGACAGCAGCGGCGAAGTCGACGGCGAAGGCAACGGAGTCGTCCGCAAAACCCGTCCCGTCTGTCAAACCCGCCCCACCCGAACAGCCAACGCTTGGACGTCGCGAGTACGCCATTGGTGTCGGCATTGGCATGATTGCAGGTTTGGCCTCGGGTTATGTTGGCGTTGGCGGCGGCTTTATCATGGTGCCCATGATGCTTGCAATTCTAAGCATCCCCATGACACTTGCCTCTGGTACATCGCTTGTGGCCATCATGATTCTGGCGATTCCCGGTGTTATTGAGCAGGGCATTCTTGGAAATATCAACTATCTTGCTGGCATTGCGATGGTTGTTGGTACCATCCCCGGTGCTGTAATTGGCGCGCGCCTTATTCAGGTGATTCCCGAGCGCAAATTGCGTTTCCTGTTTGGATGCTTCTTGCTTGTGGCCGCCATCCTTCTTGTCGTGAACGAATTCGGTATACTCGGGTAACGAAAATTCACCAGCCTGCTTTTATTGCTAATTGTTTCACCATCAAGCTGCTGGCTGTATGTCGCATGTCCAACTAATAGGGAAGGGGCCATCTGTGAGCACCGCCTTCGAATCAAATCGCACACGCCTGCCACGTAACTTCACGTATGAGATGTTGCTTTCTATTGTGGTTGCAATGTCTGGCCTGGTCATTATTTGGAATTTAGTGTCGGCGAAAGCAAGCATTTTAGTGCTGGTTTTTGGCGGCATTACTTTTACGCTTTCCATTATGTTGCTGATTCGCCTGCTTATGGACCCAGATTCTGTGCGCGCCCGTCAGTCCAACGCGGTGCTGCAAATGGCGAGTCAAACGCTCGAGGCAATGGAAGAGGGCTTCAATCAGGAATCAGCTCAACGTGTGTGCAGCCTGCTGCTTCCTTCCACTGCAGGTATTGCTGTTGCCATCACCGACAAGGAAACTATCTTGGGTTATGCCGGCTATAAAGCCGAGGAAAACCCGCAGGGTAGCGCTATTCGCACCAAGGCAACCTACGCAACCATTGCAGATGGCAAAACACGCGTGCTATTTTCCCCTGAAGAGATTGGCTTCCCGAACGGTGCGGATGCCATCAAGGCTGCAATTATTGTGCCGCTGACCGTCGGTAAAAACGTGGCTGGCACGCTGAAGTTCTACTACAAAAACGCCAATCACATCACCGAAACCCAGAAATCTATCGTCTCTGGTTTGGGTCAGGTGCTTTCTACACAAATGGCAGCTTCGGCACTTGAAGAACAAACGACTCTGGCTACAAAAATGGAGCTAAAGATGCTCCAAAGCCAGATCAACCCCCACTTCCTTTTCAACACCATTAACACCATTGCTTCGTTGACGCGCACTAACCCCGACCAAGCGCGCACGCTGCTGCGCGAGTTTGCGAAGTTCTATCGCAGTACGCTCGAAGACTCGGGCGATTTGATTGTTTTCCAGCGCGAAGTCGAACAAACTGAACGATACTTCATGTTCGAGCTGGCACGGTTTGGTGAAGACAGACTTGAACTTGACTGTAGCATTGACCCTGAAGTGGCCGACATGCTAACCCCGCCATTTCTTATTCAGCCCCTCGTGGAAAATGCGGTGCAACACGCAATGCCTTCCGAAGGCAAGCTGACTATTCGCGTGGGTGGTGTGCGCGAAGGCAACGACGCTATCTTGACGGTAGAAGACAACGGTACCGGAATGACTGAAGAAGCACGCCAGAATATTTTGCACCCCGATTCAGCTGAGGGCATTGGAATTGCTGTTGGCAACGTGCACGACCGCATCTGCGGCTACTATGGCGAAGGTACTCGTATGGAAGTGGAAAGTGAGCTAGGGCGTGGCACTACGGTTCGCTTAGTGCTTGTTGATGCTGCTTTGCGCGAGTGGGAATAGGCGCTACGTGGCCCAGTTGGGTTTCGAGGGCAGCTTTCGCGTTAAAAACTTCAGAACAGCGATTATTTAATTTGCTAAACGATTAGGTTTTAACTTTTGGAATCGTAAGGTGGCCTGGGAAGGTTTCGAGGGCTTTAAGCGAAGCAGATGGTCGATAACCCTAGAGCGGGAGCGAGGACCTGTTTGAGGACGCGAAGCGTCCGAGTTCCGCAGCTGCTCTAGGGTTATTGATTATCGGGTGCGGAGCGGCCCTCGAAACCCAACTGGGCCACCGCCAACGCTTTTACAGCAGTGCCGTAACCTGGCCAAGCAGGGGCTCGAAGGAAACACCGCGCTGCTCAAAGCCGGGCTGCTTGGCGGACACAATCATGGCATCATGGGTGAAGTTGCCGGCGAAACGGACCGATTCCTCAAGAGAACGACCAGCCATAATGGCTGCGAGCAGGCACGATGCATATACATCGCCTGTGCCGTGCAGCATATAAGGCAAATACTCGTTTGAAAGTTCATGAGTTTCACAATCAACGCCGCCGACAAAGTTGCGGATAATCGTTTCACCTTCGCGCTGAATGCCTTTCAGCACAACATGCTTGGCACCCTTAGCAACCAGCGCTGCCACAATGCGGTGTGCCTCTTCGTCGGAAATATCAGTGCCGCCCCAGTCTTCGCCAATGGGTTCACCCAAAATGATTGCAGCCTCAGTCAGGTTCGGCGTAAGAATGTCAGCACCGGCAGCAAGTTCGGCCATGGCGTTGCATAGCTCGGGTGTGTAGGTGGGGTATACCTTGCCGTGATCAGCCATTACCGGGTCAACTACGCGCAGGGCGTTCGGATACATTTCGTACAGGTCGCGAATACGGTCGACCTGCTCAGGTGCGCCAAGGAACCCGCTATAAATGGCGTCAATTTCCACACCAATATTTTTCCACGCCTCAATGTAGTCGGCCAGAATTTCGGTGGTGTCATGCATGTAGAAGCCAGGGAAGGCGGTGTGGCTTGAGAATAGGCCGGTAGGCACAGGGCACACATCGCAGCCGGCGGCAGAAAGCACCGGAATTGCCACACCTAGCGAACATTTGCCGTAGCCGCATAGGTCGTGAACTGCGGCAACTCGGGGAATATAGTCGTTCTTGCGTTCGTACAGATAGGTTGCTTGATCGGTCATGATGCAGCTCCTTCTCGTCCGGCTGGTGCCAACTTTATTCGTGGCGACCTTGTATGTTGATGGCAAATTCTAGTATCTCCCTAGGTTCATAGGGGATAGAATTCGACTTCTTCACAAGATAGTAATAAAAAACCGCGCCGCTCTTGGCGAAGCGACGCGGTTTATCGGCGGTTGCGAGTGAGTGAGCGGCCGCCGTTAACTACTTAGACTCTTCTTCGTCGTCGTCATCGAAGAACGACCAGTCGTCTTCGCCTTTCGGGCGGTCGACGAAGGTTTTGCGTGTGCGCTTCTCCATGATGAAGCAGGCAATAAGACTGATAACGAAGACGATGGCAACAAGTACGCCCATGCCGCCGTACGTTTCGAAAAGAAAGTGATAAAGACCTTCCCAATCCATTGCGTGTCCCCCGAATCTTTCATGCTGAAGAATGCGTACGAAATCAGCCACACAGTATACAGCATCTTGCGCCTTGGCCCCACTAAACGCCGCAAGATATGCAAAATTAGAACGTGCGCAGAGCGGTGGCAGACCTGCGTTATACTGGACGGATAGCGCAATTAATATCGAAATAGAAGGAGAGCGCGATGCTAGACATTAAGTTCGTACGCGACAACCAGGAAGCTGTAGCTGAGGCTATGAAGAACCGCCATGCTTCATGGGATGCGTCACGTTTCTCCGAACTTGACGAAGCTCGCCGTGCTGCTATCACCGAGGAAGAGTCGCTTCAGGCAGAGCGCAATACCGCTTCTAAGAGCATCGGCCAGATGATGGCAAATGGCAAGAAAGATGAGGCAGAGGCTGTTAAGGAACAGGTTCGCCAAATCAACGAAAAGCTGACCGAGGCTTCCGCTAAGCGTGAGGCTCTTGATGCAGAGCTTCGCCAGATTTTGCTTGCAACGCCGAATATGCCGGCTGATTCTACACCGGTAGGCGAAGACGAAAATGACAACCCTGAGGTTCGTCGTTGGGGTACTCCGCGTGACTTTGAGGCCGAGGGTATTACCATGAAGCCGCACTGGGATTTGGGTGCTGACCTGCATCTGATTGAGGCTGAGCGCGCGGTAAAGCTTGCTGGTAGCCGCTTTGTTTTGCTGCATGGTCAGGCTGCACGCCTAGAGCGCGCCCTTATCAACTTTATGGCTGACACGCATACGTCCCGCGGCTACACCGAGTGGTGGTGCCCGGCTATGGCAAATGCCGAAACTCTAACCGGCACCGGCCAGCTGCCCAAGTTTGAGGACGACCTGTTCAAAACGCGCGAGGGTTTGTATTTGATTCCAACTGCCGAGGTGCAGCTGACGAATATCCATGCTGGCGAGGTTTTAGATGCAGCTGATCTGCCGTTGAAGTACTGCGCATTTACGCCATGCTTCCGTGAAGAGGCTGGTAGCGCCGGCCGCGACACGCGTGGTCTTATTCGCGTGCATCAGTTCGACAAGGTTGAAATGGTGAAGTACGCAAACCCTGAAACCAGCTACGACGAACTTGAGGCAATGGTTGCTGATGCAGAGAATATTCTGCAGTTGCTGGGGCTGCCGTATCGCGTGATCAGCCTGTGCACAGGCGACATTGGCTTCTCTGCTGCTAAGACGTATGACCTTGAAGTTTGGCTGCCCAGCTACAACGGCTACAAAGAGATTAGCTCTTGCTCGAACTGCGTTGACTTCCAGGCTCGTCGCGCAAACATCAAGTATCGCGACCCGGAAAACTTCAAGGGTTCGCGTCTGGTTCATACACTCAATGGCTCTGGTCTGGCTGTTGGTCGCACCATGGCTGCCGTCATGGAGAATTACCAGCAGGCCGACGGTACTATTAAGGTGCCTGATGTGCTGGTGCCTTACATGGGCGGCGTCGAGGTTATCGGCGAGCAGAAATAGCCGCCAACCTGCGGTTAAACGTTAGGGCACATAAATCGTGGTAACTAAGCGCAAGCCAACGAAACCAAATACAGGCAAGGACGCGTCGGCAACTCCGGCGCGTCCTTCTGTTGCGAAAGCTACCCCGAAGCGCTTTGCGGTCGCTCGGGCAGACAGGGCTGCAAAAGAAGCAGCCGAGCAACTAGCGCCTTCGGTTGAGAAGGCCGACGCTGATGCAGCTGCATCAGCTGCGAAGCAGGCGATAAACAACAGAAAGCCGCATCGCCGTCCATCTGTGCGAACCTCTGCTTCGGCTGAAACCGCAGCTACAGCTGCTAATGCTGCTACAGCTACTACTACCCCCGGCGCGGCTTCTTCTGCCGCCGCTTCCGCCACAACCACGGCTTCCTCGGCCGCTGTTTCTGCCACAACCGCAGCTTCCTCGGCCGCTGTTTCTGCCACAACCACGGCTTCTTTCTCCGCTGCCTCCACGCCCATGTCGGCTTCCTCGGCCGCTGCCTCCACGCCCATGTCAGCTTCCTCGGCTGTTCAGCCAAAAAAAAGAGCTGTTGGGCAAGCTGACACGCAGGTCGGCACGCAAGTTGGCACACAAGCCGGCACGCAGGATGAGAGTCAAACTTCTGAGCAGCCCTCGGCGCGTCCGAAGGTGCGTACTGCCGCTACTTCTGCAAAAACCTTCCATGTCACCTGGCCTGTTGTGATCGTGTGCGCTGTTCTTGCGATTGTTGTAGCCGTTGTGGCCGTTTTTTCTTGGGATCGCTGGATGCGCTTCGATGACGCTACTGACTTCCAGGGAACATGGTATGCGAATTCCACAGCTTCAACCGTTACTGTTGACGGCCAGAAAATTAACTTGACCAGTGACGTTTCTTATGAGTACTCGCTCGATACAGGTGCGAAAACCATCACATTTACCTTTGGTGATTACGAAGGCCATGGTCGCTACCGCTTTAGCGCCGATCGCACCGAGCTGGTTATTACCGACGGTACTGAATTTACGTTCTGGGGCAACTTATTCGATGACATTGGCTGGCGATTTACCCAGGCCATCGACGGAATTCAGGGAAAAGAAATCGCCCGTGAGGTTGCAACTGACGGCGTAACGGTTCTTGACCGGACGAAAACACAATCGTGATTAAAGCTACTCCCATACGTGTTGTACGAGTGGAAGTGCTGCGCGGGCATTTGGTGTGCACAATCCAGCTTGATACTGCAATCCCGCGCACTACGTCGCCCCAGCTTATTGCTAGCATTTTGCCTGCTTGCCCGAATCTTGCGCGCCATGCGTGCGTCAACGAGTGCGGCAACACGTTTGCTGCTGTTATAGACCATACACCCATGCCACACTTACTTGAGCATATGATTGTTGAATTGCAAGTTCGTGAAATGGCTGGTCAAGCAAGTGCGAACCAGGCTCCCACCGACGTTTCCGCTGCTAATGCAAGTGGCAGTCGGGTGCCCACCGATACTTCTGCCGCTAATGCAAGCGCGAACCAGGCGCTTGCCGACGCTTCCATTGTAGGTACAAGCGAATGGCTTGATGAGGCTGCTGGCCTTGCGCGAATCGATGTGAGTTTCACTAATGATCACATTGCTCTGCGTGCCCTGCGCGATGCGGTTGCCACTCTTAATTCCCAGCTTGCTTGCTAAATTTCGAGCGGAAGTATCCGTGCGTTTGTAGCTTTCGCCAAATTCATTTCTAACAAAACGTCAACTCTTTTCTGCAGGTGCTGAAATCCCAGCCCATTTGTGCAAGCGACCTCGTATAATGGAGGGCACGAACTTATTTGACCCATGGCTAAAGGAGGCTGCTATGAGCAATAAACTAGGATTTGCCCTGTTGGGTGGCGCAATCGGTGCGGCAGCGGCTATGCTGCTTTCTCCGAAAAACGGTCAGGAGAACCGCGCTATCGTTGCCGAGAAAATGAACGCTGTTTGGGGCGACGCTCAGAATATCGGTGCTAACGCAGGTGATTCTGTGCAGCAGGCTTACCAGAAGGTTGCTAACCAGGCTCAGGAAGCTGCTGGCAAGGCAACCTCTCGTGTGCAGGAAGTTGCAAGCAACTTGAAGCCTTCCGGCGAAGGTGCCGATGAGCTGCGCGACAAAATTGAAGCTGCACGTCAGCGCATTGCAAACCAGGTAGCTAAGAACGCTGGTGAAACCAGCGATTCCGCTTCTGAAACCATTGAAGCTGTTGCTGAAAAGGTTGAAGACATTAAGGAAGAGGCTGCTGAGGCTGTCGCTGACGCCAAGGAAGAAATCGCCGAAAAGGTTGAGGAAGCTAAGAAAGACGCTGAATAGTCTTTCGTGGTGATTGTGTCTTAAGAAGCGGTTGCGTTTTGGCCCCACAGGGTTTGACGCGCCGCTTCCTTTTGTATGGGGGATAAGGAAATGGCTAGCAAGCTTGTTACCACTAATGCTCTTACTGGCACGCGTGTGATTGGCGGAAAAAAGGGCACCAAGCGCATTGGTAAAATTCGTCGCTTTGTGTTCCATCCGAAGGAAAAGCGCGTGATTGGCTTCGTGGTGAAGCGCCCTGATTTGCTATGGATGTTTCATCGTGCCGACCAGTTTGTTCCCATTGATGGCTACGACATGGTAGATGGCCGCGTGGTCATTCGTCCTGATGCTGCTACAAGCGGCAAGGCTGCTTGCAAAAAGATGGGTTTGAACTGGGATGACTGTGTGTTATGGGTAGGTTTGCCTGTCATGACCGAGTCGGGTCAGTCGTTTGGCTATGTTGGTAATGTTACCTTTAACCGCCTGACTGGCGCTGTCGATTCGTTTGAAACCGATAGTGGCGTGACCTCAAATGCTCTCTTAGGTAAGCGGACTATTCCAGCTGATATGATTCGCGGGTTTAAGCGCGGCATGGGTGCTGCGGTTACCCAGATGGGTTCGGAAGGCGAAGCGACTGACGAGGTGCAGCTTGGTGCCATGCTGGTTGCTGACGAGGTTGCCGCAATTGATACCGAAGGTGGTGCTGCCGAAGTCGCAGGCCAAGCAACGGCGGTCGCGGTTGATAAGGTGAAGTCGACGGTTGATGCAGCTAAGCCGACTGTCAGCAAGGCAACCGCTGCTGCTGGCAAAGCGGTAAACAAGGGCGCTTACGCGACCGGCCGTCAAATTAGTCGTTCCAAGAACATGTTTAAAGATTTCAAGGCTGAATACGACAAGGCCGTTGCTCCGTCGGATTCTAAGGCGGTAAAGAAGGTTTCAGGGTCAACTGGTTCAACTTCTACGAAGTCCAGCGCGTCTAGTGCAACTAAGTCAACTTCGACAAAAGCCAGCTCAGCTAAGACGTCTTCCTCAACGAAAACCACGTCGAAGAAGACGACCACCAAAAAGGCAGCGCCGAAAAAGAAGAATATGTTTGCCGCCTTCAAAGAAGAATACGACAAGGCAAGCCGCTAGGCACTGGAATATGGGTATGACAAATCAAGACATACAACAAAACGTGCAGCAGGGCGAGGCGCAGGGCGATTTGCAGGGCGCGCAACTTGGTGAGCAGCAGGGCGCGCAACTTGGTGAGCAGCAGGGCGCGCAGGTGAGTGAGCAGCAAGGCGAGGCGCAGGGCGCACAGCCGCAACGTATGCAACAAGACAGCGCTCCCAAGCGTAATCAGGGAAAGAAAATCGCTGGTCACGAGGTTCGTCAAGGTGATATTTTTAAGATCGTCGGCCTGCTGGTGTTCCTGGTCATAATCGGTTTGGTGGGTGTGCTGTTATGGCCGTATATACACGACCTGTTTGAACCTGGTGGGGTTGATAGGGTTATCAACGACGTGCGCGCGGCTGGTCCGTGGGGCTTCCTTATTTTGCTTGCGCTGCAGTTTTTGCAGATTGTTGTCGCGTTTATTCCGGGTGAGGTTACGCAGATGGCTGCCGGCATGCTATACGGCCCGTGGCTTGGCGCTTTGGTGATTTTGGTTGGTTGCGTTATTTCAAGCGCGTTCATTTTTGTCGTTGTGCATAAGCTTGGCGCGCCGTTTGTGCGCGACATGGTGTCCGATAAGTGGATGAAGAAATTTGACTCCTTCCAGGAATCGGGCAAGCTGAACCTGATTGTTTTCATATTGTTTTTGATTCCAGCCATGCCGAAGGATGTTTTCACGTACCTAGTTCCGCTAACCAATATGCGTATGAGTTCGTTTTTGGTGCTGTCAAATATTGCGCGCATCCCGGGTATTTTGGTGACAACCTATGCAGCAAGTGGCCTGGTAGACGGCAATATGTGGCAGAGCGTCATTATTTTTGTCGTGTTTGCTGCAGTAGCTGTTGTGTGCCTGATTTTCCGCGAACGTATTATGGGCAAGATGACGAATTCGAAGAACGATAAGCAGAGTTAGAGGTACCAGTAGGCTAGCAAGACTGGGATTAACAGGACCGGCGGGCTAGCGAGGCCGGCCGATCTAATAAGGCTAACTTGGTGAAGTTTGGGGCTTTTTGTTATGGCTGATAAAAATTCATACGGAAATAATCCTTTTGAAGAAGTAGCTGCGGCTGAGGCGGAGCTTGCTGCAGCGCAGGCTAAGCTTGAGGTAGCACGCCAGCGTGCGGCACAAGCAAGTGCGCAGTCAAACACCCAATCCGGCGCAAATCAATCCGGCGCGCAGGCTACCCAGCCCGGCGCCCAAAACACCCAGCCCGGCGCGCAAAACGCTCAACCCGGAGGCACAGCTCAAGCCGGTTCGCAGGGCGCTCAACCCGGCGCGCAGGCTACCCAGCCTGGCGGTCAGCCATACACGCAGCCTACATACACTGCTCCTGCGTACGCCTCAACTTCTGGAACAAAAGACCACGTGGCAGCAGGCCTTTTGGGTATCTTCCTGGGCTTTCTTGGCGTGCATAAGTTCTATCTTGGGTACAACACTGCAGGTTTTATTATGCTAGGCGTAACCGTTCTCGGTGGCATTATTACTGCATCAGTTGCTGCAGGTGCCATTTGGATTATTGGCATTGTTGAAGGCATTATTTACCTGGCGAAACCACAGTCAGAATTCGAGCAGCAATACGTTGCTAACAAACGCGAATGGTTTTAAGAGCGTGTCGCGCCTAATGGCGCTTCCTAGTAAGGGGCGAGCTCTCGCTCGCCCCTACGAAAATCATGGCTGACCTGCGCAAAGATTCGTAGGTGCTTGATCTTATCAAGCACACGGCGCGTAGCGCCGCAATCTGGTTGAGTAACTTTAACGGCGTGGTAGCAGAGCCTCCGTTACGGTTTCGTTTCTGGCCGGTAACACAGTCTTAATGCCACTTCATTAGCCCTTATGAGTGTTTTACGATACAATACCAATTCACATGTATTCGCTTGTCGGTTATCTGGCGGGCATCGCACAGACAGGGAAGGTACCCCATGAGCACCGACGCAAGTTCTATCCAAGCTACAACTATCTCTGAGGAAGAGAAGCAAAAGACGCTTAAGCGTGTCGTTTTCTCTTCGTTCCTAGGCAACTTTATCGAATGGTTCGACTACGCCAGCTATTCGTATCTGGCAACTGTTTTGGCTCTGGTGTTTTTCCCTGGCGAAGACAAAGTCGTTTCAACCATGATGGCATTTGCGGTGTTTGCCTTGGCGTTTCTGGTGCGTCCGATTGGTGCCATTTTCTGGGGCAATCTTGGCGACCGTAAGGGCCGCAAACTGGCGCTTTCCATTTCAATTTTGCTTATGTCAGGCGCAACGTTTTTGATTGGCTGCCTGCCTGGGTATGCTGTCATTGGTGTTATGGCCCCGCTTTTATTGCTGTTCCTGCGTATGGTGCAAAGCTTCTCGGCTTCTGGCGAATACGCTGGTGCTGCTACCTTTATCGCTGAATATGCGCCAAAGAACCACCGCGGTTTCTACTGCTCGATGGTTCCGGCTTCCACAGCAGTTGGTCTGCTTGTTGGTTCGCTGTTTGCAACCTGGATGTTCAATACCTTTGGCTCCGAGTCTGCCTTTGTTGTTGATTGGGGCTGGCGCATCCCGTTCTTGCTGGCTGGTCCGCTTGGCTTTATTACGCACTATATTCGCGAGCACTTGCAGGACTCGCCGGTTTACGAACAGATGCAGACACAGCTTGATGAAAAGGGTCTTAAGGACAAAGACGAGCCTATTATGACCCTGTTCAGGAAGCACTTCCGCGTGCTTGCTATTAGCTTTGGCGCTTGTGTACTGAATGCGGTTGGCTTTTACGCGGTGCTCACCTATTTGCCCACGTATCTAGAAACTACGCTTGGCTACGACGCGGGCTCAGCTTCGACTATTACCACCATTGTGCTGGTTGTTTACATTGGGTTTATCTTCCTGTCGGGTCGCATTTCCGACAAGTTTGGTCGTAAGAAGATGCTCATCGGTGCCTGCGTCGGCTTCGTTATTGTGACCATCCCGGCCTTCATTGCGCTGAGCACACTTAACTTCGTGACCATTCTTGCGGTTGAGTTGGTTATGTGCCTGCTGCTCACCATCAACGATGGCACTCTTTCCAGCTATCTGTGCGAAACCTTCCCGACCGAGGTGCGCTATTCTGGCTTTGCCTTAAGCTTCAATTTGGCGAATGCCTTGTTCGGCGGATCGGCGTCTTACATTTCGTTGGCGCTTATCAGTGCAACAGGCAATTCGCTTATGCCGGCATACTATATGGTGGCTATTGCAGCGCTGTCATTGGTTGCCATGTTGCTGTCGCATGAGCACACTGGCAAAGACCTTTCCGAGGTGTAATCTTTTAGGCGACCTTCGGGCGAACCCCCCGGTGATTCTTCGGCGACCTTCGGGTGCTGTCCTTCGGGCGAACCCTGGGCGCAATCTTTTAGGCGACCTTCGGGCGAACCCTGGGCGTAATCCTTGGTAAATTACGGCCTTTTTCCGGCTCTTTGTGACGATTGCTGACTTTTATACTCAAATGAGGCCATTTGGGTTACAATTCAAAAGTTCGAATTCTTAACGGGCATCCGTGGTATTTTCTGCATACCGCTCACTTTCTGCGATAGCTGTTTTGGCTTAGGCCCGTTCGCATGATCTGAATATCGTTAGACGTCAAATTCTGCGCCGGACGCCGCCTGCGTTATGCTCCGCTTGTGCCGGACGCCGTTTGCGGTCGTCTGTTTGACGGGCATGTTTGCATTTTCAGATCAGGTGCGCGAACAACACTGTATTAACCTTATATTTCGAAAGGGGTTCCCTGTGGACTTCCTCACCTCCAAAAAGGGCCTGGCTTTGTCTGGCCTTATCGTTGGCGCTGGTCTGGCGCTGCTTGCCTACTTTGGCAACCCGGGCAACATGGCAATGTGTGCCGCTTGCTTTATCCGCGACATGGCGGGTTCATTGAAGCTGCAGACGACTGAAACCGTTCAGTATTTCCGTCCTGAAATCGTTGGCCTTGTTGTTGGCTCGTTTATCATCGCGTTGGCCACGCGCGAGTTCCGCTCAACCGCTGGTTCTTCACCAATGACGCGTTTCGTGCTTGGCTTCATTATGATGATTGGCGCGCTGATCTTTTTGGGTTGCCCGCTTCGTATGGTTATCCGCATGGCTGCTGGTGACCTGAACGCTTGGGTTGGCCTTATCGGCATGGTTTTGGGTGTTGCAACTGGCACCTTCTTCCTGAAGAAGGGCTACTCGCTCGGTCGCGAGCATGACACCAATAAAACCGCTGGTGCTGTGCTGCCTGTGCTGCTGATCATTGGTCTGTGCGTGAGTGTGTTTGCCGGCGTTATGGCTGTAAGCCAATCCGGCCCGGGTTCTAAGCATGCTCCGGTTTTGATTGCACTGATTGTCGCCCTGATTGTTGGCGCTCTGGCTCAGAAGGTTCGCATCTGCTTTGCCGGCAGCATTCGTAATATTTTCCTGATGCGCGACTTTGACCTGCTGATTCCGATTGCAGGCCTGTTTGTGGTCATGTTGGTATTCAACCTGGTAACTGGCGGCTTCAAGCTGTCTTTCGACGGTCAGCCCATCGCTCATTCGCAGCAGTTGTGGAATATCCTCGGCCTGTACGCTGTTGGTTTTGGCGCTACGCTTGCCGGCGGCTGCCCGCTTCGTCAGATGACTTTGGCTGGTCAGGGTTCTTGCGACGCTGCTGTCACTTTCGTTGGTATGCTTGTTGGCGCCGCTTTCGCCCACAACTTCGGTCTGGCTGGTGCCGCTGCTTCCGCTGCAACCGCTGAGAAGGCTGCTGTCGCCGGTGGCCCGAGCACTGCTGGCCAGATTGTGCTGATCTGCTGCATTGTTGTGCTGTTCGTCATCGCTGTTGTGAACATCAAGAAGCAGAAGACGGCCGGCTCCGCTGTCGCAGCAAGCGCTGCCAAGGCAGAGGCTACCGAGGCCTAAAGCACCCGTTTTCAACCTTAGGAAAGGACTTCCCATGATCGAAGTTGATGCACGCGGGCTTTCGTGCCCCGAGCCGGTCATTCTGACCATGAATGCTATGAAAGAGAATGCTGACCAGCCGCTTCGCGTGACGGTGAGCAACACAATCGCTCGTGACAACGTATGCTCGCTCGCCAAGAAACGCAAGCGCACGGCAAGTGCTGAACGCGTTGGCGACGATTACGTCATCGATATCAAATAGCATGGCTGCAAAGGTTCCTACGGTTGTGGTGTCGTTTCATACCACAACCGACGCCCTGTCGTTTAAAGAGGCTGCATCGCGCGCGCAATGGAAAGGGCGTCTGACGCCAATTCCGCGCCAACTTTCAGCGGGCTGCGGCATGGCATGGCAGGAGCCGAACGGATCGCTTGAACAGGCGAAATTGTTAGCAGAAAACAATTGCCTGGAAGTTGAGCAAATCGTGGAGCTTGACCTGTAGCGCAAACAGGTGCTTTTAGCTTCCACTCGGACAAAAAGTGTGTCCAATATCTGGCGTCGACGCAGGTCGGCGCCATTTTTTGTGGGGAAAAGCGAGACTTTTGAATAAGGCTGGGGGACAGGGCTATGGAATAGAGCTGGGGGACAGAGCTGGGGGACAGAGCTGGGGAATAAGGCTTTGTGCCAAGGCTGAGGGCAGGGTCGTGGAATAAGATTGGGGATTTCCCTAATTCGCCGTTCATGGCGAAAAACTTACCCCCTGCCGGCACAAACGTACCAAGGAGTGTTACAAGCAGGTGTCGGATTAGCGCGAAAGCACTTTTGTCTGCTAAAGTGGGCCAAGTAAATCACAAGGCTTGGTAGGAATACCAGAAAAAGAAAGGGGACAAGATGGCGAGTTCTGTTGTTGAGAAGCTTAAGAACGTCGGTCCTGGCGCGCTTGTTGCAGCGGGTTTTGTCGGCCCGGGCACGGTGACCACGTGTACTGTTTCGGGTGCAAGCTACGGCTACACCATGCTGTGGGCGCTGCTGTTCGCTACGGTTGCAACCATCATCTTCCAAGAGATGGCGGCTCGTATCGGCATTGTTACGCAGAAGGGCCTCGGCGAGAATATTCGCGACCAGATTTCCAATCCGGTTCTGAAGTGGATTGCCGTCATCATCGTTATTATTGCTATCTTCATTGGCAATATCGCTTACGAAACCGGCAATATTACCGGTGGTATCTTGGGTATTCAGGCTGTGGTGAATATCCCGATGATTCCGATTGTTGTTGTTCTCGGAATTCTTGCGTTTGCCTGCATGTGGATCGGTTCATACAAGTTGGTTGAGAAAATTCTGACTGGCATCGTTGTGTTCATGGGTGTTGTGTTCCTGATTACCGCCATTGCTTCTCCGGTTGACTGGGGTGCGGCGGTATCCGGCCTGTTCACGCCTGCGCTTCCTGAGGGTCAAAACGCGCAGAAGGGTATTCTTACCGCGGTTGGCCTAATCGGCACCACCATTGTTCCGTACAACCTGTTCCTGCATGCTTCTGGCGCAGCTGAACGTTTCAAGGATCCCGAACAGGTTTCTGATGCTCGCTTTGACTGCGTGCTTTCCATTGGTTTGGGTGGCCTTATCTCTATGGCCATTCTGATTTGCGCTGCTGCGAACATGAATGCTGCTGGCATCACCGTTTCTAACGGCAAGGATATGGCGCTCGCGCTTACCCCGCTTCTGGGCAGCTGGGCCACCTTCATGATTGGTGTTGGCCTTCTGGCTGCTGGCTTCTCTAGCGCTATTACTGCTCCGCTTTCCGCTGCTTACGCAGTTAACGGCGTGCTTGGCTGGGGCAAAACCATTAAGGACATCAAGTTCAAGGTTATTTGGATGATTGTGCTTCTAGCTGGCTGCTTGATGGCTATCTTCTTGGGAAGTTCGCCCACGCAGCTGATTTTGGTTGCACAGGCCGCAAATGCAATCTTGCTACCTATCATGGCGTTCTTCGTGATGTATGTGGCCAACGGCAAGCACTTGGGCAAGTGGCGCAACCATGTGTTCTCGAATATCTGCGGCGTTGTATTTATCCTGATTACGCTGTTCATGTGCTACCGCAATATGTCTAGCTTCCTGACCAGCCTGCAAAGCCTGCTTGGTATGTAGAAGGCAAATTACAGACGGAAACGACTGCAAGCCTGCATCTGTTCGGATGCAGGCTTGTTTTGTTGGCGATGCACTTCGCGCTTTTTACTAAGGTGCGTGACGCGACCGCGCACCTACTCAAAAAATGGTACACGTATGGTACACGGAAGCATATTTTGGCCTTGTAAAAAAATAAGGCCAGACAGCTTATGCCATCTGACCTGGTGTTTTAATGGTGCCCCAGATACGATTCGAACGTACGACACCCGCTTTAGGAGAGCGGTGCTCTATCCCCTGAGCTACTGAGGCGCGATGGCAATTGTAGCACGTAAGCACCCGATTCTGATGGTTCTATGTGCACCTCACGGCAAGTTCGCAAACAGGCAAAGGTGAAGTTGCAGATGTTGGGCAGATGTTGACCAGGGCGAAATCTGCAGCCATACGACACCCGCTTTAGGAGTGTCTTACATTTATTACGTTGGCGTTACTTTGCGAAGTCTAACAGCTGCATCGGATCGCTCAACACGACATCCGCATTTGCTTCCTTTAGGCTACTAACTGGGTTGTAGCCCCAGTCAACACCAATGGCGAAGGTGCCAGCGCGGTGTGCAACCAGCATATCGCCTGATGAATCGCCGATGTATGCTGTGCGTTCAGGGGTTGATCCGAGTTCTTCGATGGTAAGCAGCAAACCGGTTGGGTCGGGCTTGCGTGGGATAATTTCGCATTCGCCATGTAGGATGTCGAAAACGTTAGAGAAGTGCATAGGGATAACGTCTTTTACGCCACCTTCGTATTTGTTTGAAAGTACCGCCAGCTTGCAGCCGCGTTCTTTTAGCTGCGCTAAAGCTTCCTTCATGTTCTCGTATGGCTTGGTGAGTTCAAGGCCAATTTCTGGGTATAGCCGTTTCCAGTAAGCAAGCGCCTCAGCGCATCGTTGTGGTGAAGTTCCTGCCGGCACGGCGCGGTCAATCAGACGCGCGGCGCCACTGCCAACAAAGCTGAGGATTTCGTCGTAGCTGTGTGTTGGGTATCCGAAATGCTCGAGGGTTTTGTTGGTAACAACGACCAGGTCGGGCATTGTGTCTAAAAGCGTGCCATCAAGGTCAAAAATAAATGTGTCGAAGGAAGATTGTGCAATTGGCATTTTTGCTCCTGAAACAAAAATGCGACAGCCTTTTGGCTGTCGCAAGTTTTCTAATGGAGCGGGTGACGGGACTCGAACCCGCGAATGCGAGCTTGGGAAGCTCGTGCCTTACCACTTGGCGACACCCGCGCAAACTTCGGCTTTTGCCGACGTTGGCCAATTATAACGTAAATCTGCCAGCTCACTTCAATTATTAAGAAATCACGCAAGAAGTCTGAGCGAAGGCGGGTGCCGCTTACCAATCACGCAAGAAG
>CAVEUW010000015.1:0-40286 GCA_963619015.1 Senegalimassilia sp.
ATTCCGCAAGTATCCATCCCTTAAAGATTCGCTTTCTGACTACGTTGACTTACTGGAGTCCAACAGCCTGTACGCTAATGCATTCAAATCGAAATGCGAGTCCTACGAAGACGCCTGTGAATGGCTGCAGGGTCGTTATGCCACTTCTACTACGTATGCCAAAACACTTAAGGCCTACATTGAGGCTTACAATCTAACCGAGTACGACTCCCCTTCAGACCAACCTACGTTGGAAAAAGTTTCAGGCTCTCCTAACCTTACTACGACGTCTTCCAAATCTGCATCGTTTGGCGGAGACGCATCTGATTTGGGAATTGATGTTCCTGATGAAGGGTTACCTACCACAACCATAATCACTCCGCTCGTTGCCGGTCTTCTTGCATCCGGCGCCGCATTGCTTATTTGTGCTGCTGCATTCTTCATCCATTGGCGTCGCAAAGTTGCTACAGAATGTGAAACCATCGGACGTCATGGCGTTGAACTTGACGATACTTCTTTGGAAACGAATGACAAAACTGGCATCTCTGCCAAATTAAGGGCTATTCAAGAAGCTTCTCAGACAGCTTCCGACAAAGCTGCAAATGGCAAGCATGCAGGCGCAGAAAAGCCGGTAAGCGAATTTGCGACCACTGGTTCTTTGCCGCCGCTGAAATTTGTTGATAAAGATTTTTAGGCGTAACACAGCCACGGTTTAAGCGTCAGGCACTTTCTTATAAATGCAAATAGGGCTACGACATGTCGTAGCCCTATTTGTTTGCCGAGTTAGACCGACAGCAGATTAGGTAATACACTTTGATTGAGTCAGGGCTTCACTTAGCGTGAGGCCCAACTTGGTGCAACCTCGTACTTTACACTACACCTCGCGCTCAACCACTTCAGCAATTGCCTGAGCGTGAGTTTCAGCCTGAGTTTGATCAGCAGCTTCTACCATCACGCGTACAACCGGTTCAGTGCCAGAGGGGCGCAAAAGCACGCGGCCATCTTCGCCAAGTGCCGCCTCTGCAGCAGCTACAGCCTCTGCAACAGCGGCATTACCTTCTACAGCATGTTTGTCGTTGACTCGAACGTTGATAAGCGTCTGCGGGAAACGTGTCATGGTTTTTGCAGCTTCGCCGGCCGTTTTACCAGCGCGCTTGCACGCACACAAGAATTGGATTGCGGTAACTAGGCCATCACCTGTGGAATTGTGCTCCAAAAAGATGGTGTGACCGGACTGCTCGCCACCAATAACGTAGCCGCCTTCGCGCATTGCTTCAAGCACATAGCGGTCGCCCACTTTAGTTTGAATAAGGTTGATGCCCGCATCGCGCAGCGCATGCGTAAGGCCAAGATTTGCCATCACAGTCGAAACTGCAGTATCACCAGCAAGCTTTCCACGCTGCTTCAAGTCGATAGCGCAAACAGCCTCTACCATGTCACCGTCAATTTCGTTACCTTCTGAGTCCATAAGCATCACGCGGTCAGCGTCGCCGTCGTGTGCAATGCCCACCTCAGCACCCGTTTGCGCGATAAGTTCACGCAGGGGCTCAAGATGCGTCGAGCCGCACTTCACATTGATGTCGGTGCCGCAGAAGTCTTCATTGATGACCGTAACCTCAGCACCAAGACGACGAAGTGCCTCAGGGCTAGTCATACACGATGCACCATGTCCAACATCCAAAGCAATTTTCATGCCGTCGAAATTGATACCATCAGCAGTTGCAGTGCTCACTGCGTGCTGAATGTACATTTCGGCAGCATCTTCAACCGGCACCGCCACACCAACTTCATCACCATTGGGAAGCTCTTCAGCAGAAGCACCACCACGCGCTATAAAGGCCTCAATCTCATCTTCGACCGTGTCGGGCAGCTTAAAGCCCTGGCCATCAAAGATTTTGATGCCGTTGTACTCCGGCGGATTATGCGATGCAGAAATAACGATGCCGCCATCGCAGTGCAGCTCACGCGTAAGCAGGGCAATTGCGGGTGTCGGAATAATACCAGCTAGAAGAGCAGTACCACCCATAGACATAATGCCCGATGCGACCGCAGACTCTAGCATGTCACCAGAAAGGCGCGTATCTTTACCGACCAAAATAGTGCGGCCCTTAAAAGCCACGGCTGCCTGGCCAAGCTTAAAGGCCATGTCGCAGGTAAGTTCTTTATTCGCAACACCGCGAACGCCGTCTGTCCCAAAAAGTCGTGCCATAAAGATCCCCTTCTTATTTGCCACGTTTTTATTTGCCACGTTTCACATGGTCAGCGTGCAGACGAATTGCCCCTTCAGGCCGCTCTTCGTCAGTCATGCGGTTATTAAGCTCGGCAGCAAATTCGTCGATGCTAATGCCGTAGCGCTCAAGCACTACCAATAAATGGTACACCACATCAGCGGCCTCATAGCGCAGATGGTCGCAGGCGGCATCAGCCTGTTGAGCAAATGTGTCACACATTGCCCCATGTGTGTTTTCGTGCCCTGAAACAGCAGCAAGCATAGCTTGCGCAGCTTCAACATCTTTTGCAGCAAGGCCAACCTCATTGGCTTCTTCACATACCTTTTTCAGCGGTTCGTCGGCATTTCCGGTAAGCAAACGGTAGGTATAGCTTTCTTCGTCGGCCTGTCGACGGCCAGCAATGGTAGCTGCAAGCGTTTCAAGCGTTGCGCCAATCTGCGATGCGGGAGCGCACTCACCTTCAGGTAGATAGGTTTTATCAGACATTGTGTTCTCCTTGGCAGCTGCCCCGTAGCGCATACGTTACCTACGCCGCGATGCAGCCCAATACAAACCTGATAGCAATACAGAAAAAGAAGGGGCGCACCTGCGCGCGCCCCTTACTAGCGATTATTCTTCTTCGCCACTCGCCTGTGCGGCGTTGGAGCTTTCCTCCTGCTCGCGGCTAGTGAAGCCGAAGCCTAGAGCACCTGAGCCAAGCAGCTCATCAAGCTCTTCGAGGTTGCGGTGATAGCTGCGCGGCGGCAGAGCCTCGCCAAGCATATCTTCGCCCTCAGTGTTGAAGGTTGCAGGCTGGTCGCCACCGATCAAAATGGTATCGTCGGGACTAAAGACCATGTCGAGCAGCTGACTCATGTCGTCGGAAGAAGCGCTGAGGTCGTCTTCGATAACATGGAGCAGGTTGTGCTCTTCAAGGCCAGCCTTCAGCTCTTCAATAGCCTTCGCGCCAATACCCTCGATGCGCAGCAGGTCGTCCTCGGTGTGACCAAGCAGGTCGTTGACCGTTTCGATGCCAGCCTCGCTGAACTTGTTTGCCCAGCGCTGGGAAACTCCCAGGTCGTCGTAGATGTACAGACGTGCTTCCTCGTCGGTAAGCTGTACGCCACGGTGACCCAGCGAAAGTCCGCTGTAGTAGCTACCGTAGTTGCCAGACATGTTGAGGTAGCCATCGCCATCAAGCGACCAATCCTGCGGCTGCGGAAGCAGCTCTTCGATCTTACGCAGATCGTCAGGAGCGTAATCGGGCAGCGAGTCGGAGGTAACAGCCTCGGTCGGCTTACCCTTGTAGGTAAGGCCAACGTTGCGGTAGCGCTTAAGGCCGGTACCAGCCGGAATGGGCTTACCGATGATAACGTTTTCCTTCAGGCCCTCAAGGTGGTCGGTCTTGCCTTCAATAGCGGCATCGGTAAGCACCTTGGTGGTTTCCTGGAACGAAGCGGCCGACAGCCACGAATCGGTGGCCAGCGAAGCCTTCGTGATACCAAGCAGCAGAGGCTGACCAACCGGCGGGTTTTTACCTTCGGCGATAAGCTCGTTGGCAACGTTTTCGAACTCGAAGCGGTTGACCTGACGGCCCGGCAGGAACTTGGAATCGCCAGCGTCAAGCACGGAAACCTTACGCAGCATCTGGCGCGCGATAACCTCGATGTGCTTGTCGTTGATGTCTACGCCCTGGGACACGTACACGTCCTGAACCTGGGCAACAATGTAGCGAAGCGTGGTGTTCGGGTCGGTCAAGCGCAGCAGGTCTTGCAGGTTCACAGAACCCTTGGTCAGCTGCTGACCAACAGATACTTCGGTGTTGTCTTCCACACCGGGCATCATGGTTGCACGAGCCGAAACATCGTATTCGCGGAAGTTGCCTTCCTGGTCATGGATGGTGAGCTTCTTGGAATTCTTGTCAGCGGTAATCTGCAGCGTACCGGAGATTTCCGCAAGCACTGCCTGGCCCTTAGGCTTGCGAGCCTCAAACAGCTCGGTAACACGGGGCAGGCCGTGCGTGATGTCTTCACCAGCAACGCCGCCGGCGTGGAACGTACGCATGGTCAGCTGCGTACCCGGCTCGCCAATGGACTGAGCAGCAATAATGCCAACTGCAGTACCAATGTTGACCGGACGCGAGGTGGCCAAGTCCCAACCGTAGCACTTCTGGCACACGCCATGTTCAGCGTGGCACGTCATAACCGTACGAATCATGACGCTATCAAGACCAGCCTTTTCCAAGGAAGCGATGTCAGCCATAGACGAAATGTAGGTATCGCCAGCCATAACAACGTTACCCTTAGCGTCGCATGCATCTTCGAGCAAGCAGCGGCCAATCAGGTTCTCGTCAAGTTCGCCCTTCTCATTGTGCAGCGGATACGGCACACCCACGGTAGAACCGCAGTCAATTTCGCGAACGATAACGTCTTGAGCAACGTCAACCAGACGACGAGTCAGATAACCCGAGTCAGCGGTACGCAGAGCGGTGTCAGCCATGCCCTTACGAGTGCCGTGCGTGGAAACGAAGTATTCCAAAACAGACAGGCCTTCGCGGAAGTTCGACTTAACCGGAATGTCAATGGTGCCACCCTTGGTGTCAGCCATCAAACCACGCATACCAGCGAGCTGACGAATCTGCTTGATGTTGCCTCGAGCACCGGAGTCAGCCATCATGAAGATGGGGTTGAAGTGGTCGAAGTTAGCAGCCATCGCGTCGCCGACTTCTTCGTTAGCGTCGGTCCAGATGTCAACAACCTGCTTATGACGCTCTTCAGGGCTCATCAGACCCATCTCGTAGTCTTCGTCAATAGCGGCAACCTTCTTGTCAGCAGCAGCCAAAATGTCGCCCTTAGTCGGCGGCACGGTTGCGTCGAAGACCGAAACGGTAATGCCTGCGCGAGTTGCGTAGTGATAACCGGTAGCCTTCAAGCCGTCCAAGATAGCCGGCACGTCGGCCAGGTCGTAGCGGTTCGTAACGTCCTCAACCAGACGACCAATTTCCTTCTTGTTCATCTGATAGTTCAAGAAGGGGTAGTCCTCGGGGAACGAGTCGTTGAAGATGATGCGGCCAATGGTCGTATCGATGCGCTGGCCAGCCTTGCAATCTTCGTACACACCGAAGGAAGAAGAAACCTGGGTGTCACGAGTCAGGCGCACCTGAATCTTAGCCTGCAGGTCAACATCGGCGCGAGCGTCGTAAGCATTGCGAGCGTCGTCGAAATCGATGAATACACGGCCCTCACCCGGGAAGCCATCACGGGCAGCAGTCAGGTAGTAGGAACCGATGATCATGTCCTGCGTGGGAACCGTCAGCGGGCGACCATGAGCAGGCGACTTGATGTTGTTTGCGGAAAGCATCAGGATGCGAGCTTCTGCCTGAGCCTCAGCGCCAAGCGGCACGTGCACAGCCATCTGGTCACCATCGAAGTCAGCGTTGAATGCGGTGCAGGTCAGCGGGTGCAGCTTGATAGCCTTGCCTTCAACAAGCACCGGCTCGAATGCCTGAATACCCAAACGGTGCAGGGTTGGTGCGCGGTTGAGCAGTACCGGATGGTCAACAATGACCTCTTCGAGAACATCCCAAACGAAGGAGGCACCGCGGTCAACGGCACGCTTAGCAGACTTGATGTTGTTAGCAAGCTCAAGCTCGACCAAGCGCTTCATTACGAAGGGCTTGAACAGCTCGAGTGCCATCTGCTGCGGCAGGCCGCACTGATGCAGTTTCAGCGTCGGGCCAACAACAATTACGGAACGGCCAGAGTAGTCAACACGCTTGCCGAGCAGGTTCTGACGGAAACGACCCTGCTTGCCCTTGAGCATGTCGGAAAGCGACTTGAGCGGGCGGTTGCCAGGACCGGTAACCGGGCGGCCACGACGGCCGTTGTCAAACAGGCTGTCAACAGCTTCCTGCAGCATGCGCTTTTCATTGTTGACAATGATTTCCGGAGCGCCCAGGTCAAGCAGGCGCTTCAGGCGGTTGTTACGGTTGATGACGCGACGATACAAATCGTTTAAGTCAGACGTAGCAAAGCGGCCACCGTCAAGCTGCACCATCGGGCGCAGGTCGGGCGGAATAACCGGAATAACATCCAAAATCATGTCAGAAGGCGAATTGGTCGACTTCAAGAATGCGTCGACAACCTTCAGGCGCTTGATAGCCTTAGCACGCTTCTGACCCTTGCCCTCGGCGATAACCACGCGCAGGTCTTCAGCGGTTTCTTCCAAATTAATGGAATCAAGCAGGTCGCGCACAGCTTCAGCGCCCATGCCACCAGTGAAGTAGTCGCGATAGTTCATGCGCATTTCGCGATACAGAGCCTCGTCAGCAACAAGCTGCTTGGGCTCAATCTTGCAGAACAGGTCGAATGCATCCTGACGCAGAGCCTTGCGCTCGTTGAACTCATCGTAGATGTCAGCGATCTCGTCGTTGACTTCTTCGGCAGTCATGCGCTCATCTTCGTCGAATTCGTCAACGAAATCGTCGTCTTCGGGCACATAGTCAACCGACATGCGACGGGTCTGCTCGATCAAACGATCGCGCTCGGCGTCGAGTTCTTCGAGGTCAGCTGCCAATTCGTCGCGCAAGTCTTCCATGTCCTCTTCGCGAGCCTCAGCGTCAACAGAGGTAATCATGGAGCTGGCGAAATACAGCACCTTTTCCAGCTCTTTGGGCGGAATGTCAAGCAGGTAACCCAAACGAGACGGAGTGCCCTTGAAGTACCAAATGTGGCTTACGGGCGCGGCCAGTTCGATGTGGCCCATGCGCTCACGACGAACCTTGCTGCGAGTAACTTCAACGCCGCAACGTTCGCAAACAATGCCCTTGAAGCGGACGCGCTTGTACTTACCGCAGGCGCACTCCCAGTCCTTCGTGGGGCCGAAAATTTTCTCGCAGAACAAGCCGTCCTTTTCAGGCTTGAGCGTACGGTAGTTGATGGTCTCAGGCTTTTTAACCTCGCCACGCGACCAGCTGCGGATATCCTCGGCGGAAGCCAGGGAGATACGCAGGGCGTCGAAATTATTAACGTCGAAATCAGTCGTCATTTATCTCTACTCCTCCTCGCCGATCAGGTCATTTTCGTTGCTATTGATGCCGCCGATAAGCTCGCTGAGCTCTGCCGACAAGTCGTCAAAAGCATTGGCATCGTCTTCGCCGGTCTTCTTCGCGTCAGCAGCAACTGCCTCCATGAAGGTTTCGCCGTCTGCTTCACGCGTGTTATCAAGCTCAGGGTCATGCGTCACATCGATGGTCTGATGATCGTGGCCTTCAAGCTCGACGTTCAAGCACAGCGACTTCATTTCCTTGACCAAAACCTTGAAGCTTTCGGGGACCTCAGGTGCAGGCGTGTTTTCGCCCTTAACAATGGCCTCGTAAGACTTCACGCGGCCCGACGTATCGTCGGACTTCACCGTCAAGATTTCCTGCAGCACGTTGGAAGCGCCATAGGCGTAGAGTGCCCACACTTCCATCTCGCCGAAGCGCTGGCCGCCGAACTGCGCCTTGCCGCCGAGCGGCTGCTGCGTGATCAGGCTGTAAGGGCCAGTTGAACGTGCGTGAATCTTGTCGTCGACCATGTGGCCGAGTTTCAAGATGTAGGTCTGACCAACGGTAATAGGCTCACGGAACTTCTCGCCCGTGCGGCCGTCGTAGAGCCAGGTCTTACCAGTACGGGAAAGCTGCGGGACGAATTCGTCACGAGCCAGGTCGCCGTACTTGGCATGGTTGATGTTGATGAGGTTGCGGTTAGCAGCTTCGATAGCGTCGGAAATTTCTTCCTCGCTTGCGCCGTCGAATACCGGCGTAGCCACAAACTGCGGGCCCTCAACAGGCTCGGTGGATTTGCTGTCGTCAGACCAGCCCCACTTCGCAGCCCAGCCAAGGTGGTTTTCCAAAAGCTGACCAACATTCATACGAGACGGAACGCCCAGCGGGTTGAGCATAACGTCAATCGGCGTACCGTCTGCCAAGTAAGGCATGTCTTCAACAGGAAGAACGCGGGAGATAACACCCTTGTTACCATGACGACCAGAAAGTTTGTCGCCCTGCTGAACCTTACGCTTCTGAGCCACGAACACGCGAACGAGTTCGTTAACGCCCGGGGCAAGTTCGTCGCCCTTTGCGCGGCTCTGACGATGGATGTCGATAACGCGGCCACCAGCACCATGGGGCACCTTCAGCGACGTATCGCGAACCTCGCGAGCCTTCTCACCGAAGATGGCGCGCAGCAGGCGCTCTTCAGCGGTAAGCTCGGTTTCACCCTTCGGGGTAACCTTGCCAACCAGCACGTCGCCCGGGAATACTTCAGCACCAATACGGATGATGCCGTCTGCGTCCAAGTCGCCGATCATTTCGTCAGAAATGTTGGGGATTTCACGAGTGATTTCCTCAGGACCAAGCTTGGTGTCGCGGGCATCAATTTCGTACTCGCTGATATGAATGGACGTCAGCAAGTCCTCAGACACAACGCGCTCGGACACGATAATAGCGTCCTCGTAGTTGTAGCCTTCCCACGGCATGTAAGCGACCATGAGGTTCTGGCCAAGTGCCAGTTCGCCGCCGTCGCAGGACGGGCCGTCAGCCAGCACGTCGCCAGCAGCAATTTCGTCGCCCTTGCGAACAATCGGGCGATGGTTGATGCAGCCAGACTGGTTGGAGCGCTTGAACTTCGGAACCAGGTACTCGTCATATTCGCCGTCGTTGCGCTCGATGATGATGGTTTCACCGTCAACGTAGTCAACAACGCCGGGGTTTTGAGCAACCAGAATTTCGCCGGAGTCAACAGCGATGCGATGCTCCATGCCAGTACCAACAAGCGGAGCGTGCGGCTTAAGCAGCGGCACAGCCTGACGCTGCATGTTCGAGCCCATGAGTGCGCGGTTTGCGTCGTCGTGCTCCAAGAACGGAATCAAAGACGTAGCGACAGAAGTCATCTGACGCGGAGAAACGTCCATGTAGTCAACGTGCTCGGGCAGCACTTCGCCAGGCTCGCCAAACACGCCGTCGGCGTCCTTGGTACGGCACAGCACGCGCGTAGCCTTGACGAACTTGCCCTTCTTGTCGGTAGAACCGAATTCACGAGTCTTCAAGTTGAAGGGCTCGTTTGCCTGGGCGATCGTGTGATTTTCTTCCTCGTCAGCGGTGAGGTAGTCAATCTCGTCGGTCACCTTGCCGTCAACAACGCGACGATACGGGGTTTCAATAAAACCGTAGGGGTTGATGCGACCAAAGGTAGCCAGCGAACCAATAAGGCCGATGTTCGGACCTTCAGGCGTTTCAATCGGGCACATGCGGCCGTAGTGCGAATTGTGAACGTCGCGAACTTCGAAGCCGGCGCGCTCACGAGACAGACCGCCCGGGCCGAGTGCAGACAGACGACGCTTGTGCGTAATGCCTGCAGCCAGGTTTGCCTGGTCCATGAACTGAGACAGCTGCGAAGAGCCGAAGAATTCTTTGATGGCAGCCACGATGGGGCGAATGTTCACGAGCGACTGCGGCGTGATGGCGTCGGGCTCTTGAGAGCTCATGCGCTCACGAACAACGCGCTCCATGCGGGACAGACCAATGCGGAACTGATTTTGGATAAGTTCGCCAACAGTGCGGATGCGGCGGTTACCAAAGTGGTCGATGTCGTCAACAGTGACATCTTCTGCACCTGCATGCAGCGCAATGATATAGCGCATAGCAGCAGTGATGTCTTCCTCGGTGAGGGTAGAGCATGCAGATTCTTCCTGGTCAAAGCCAAGCTTTTTGTTGATCTTGTAGCGGCCAACCTTAGCCAAGTCATAACGCTGCGGGTTGAAGAACAGACCTTCAAGCAGCGTGCGAGCAGAGTCGATGGTCGGCGGCTCGCCGGGACGGAAGCGCTTGTACAGTTCGATCAGCGACTCTTCCTTAGTAGTAGCAGGGTCGCGGTCGAGCGTGCGCAGCACCATTTCATCGTCGCCGAGCAAGTCAATGATTTCCTCGCGGGTTTCGGCAAGACCAAGTGCGCGAACAAGCAGCGTTGCCGGCTGCTTACGCTTGCGGTCAATGCGCACAGACAGGATGTCGCGCTTGTCGGTTTCAAATTCAAGCCATGCACCACGCGAAGGAATAACCTTTGCGTTGTACAGGGTTTTGTCCGAGCCCTTGTCGCGCTCGGAGCTGAAGTAAACACCAGGAGAACGCACGAGCTGAGAAACAACTACGCGCTCGGTGCCGTTGATGATGAAGGTACCACGGTCGGTCATGAGCGGGAATTCGCCCATGAAGACGTTTTGTTCCTTGATTTCGCCCGTTTCAGTATTGATGAAACGTACGTCAACGTGCAGGGACGCCTGATAACTAACGTCTTTTTCCTTGCACTCGTCAACGGTGTTTTTCGGCTCGTCAAACGAGTGATCGCCGAATTCGACGCGCATGTTCTTTGCGCCATTTTCGATGGGAGCGATGTCCTGGAACGCCTGCTGTAGACCCTCGTTCATAAACCATTTAAAGCTTTCGGTTTGAATGGCAATGAGGTTGGGTACGTCCATGACGTCCGGGATTTTCGCAAAGGACCGACGATTACGATAAAGTACGGTCTGACCAGTGTTTTTGTCTTTGGCCACGAGGCTTTTCCTCCTTCAGTTGCATCCGCGAAACTGCAAAAAAGTTGCAATCCGACAATCTACTACGCGCGAGATGGCGAGTCAAGAAAAAATTTTTTGAGCTGTGGAAGTTTTTTGTTGTTTAGGCTGATTGGCGGGCGAAAATACAGGCGAAAAATTCCCAATGCAGCAACTTAGACAGCGACACGGCAATTACCTTTGCAGCAACCTAGGCAGCGACACGGCAAGGCGGCATATTTTGCGGTTGTAGTTACGCTGTTCGGAGTATGGCGCCGCCCAAGTAGCCGGCGTACTATAGACTCAACCAAGACACACAGGAAGGAAGCGCGCACGCATGAGCGAAAACGCTATTCAAGTTGCTTCTACATACGACCTGACACTTGTTGTCCCTTGCTATAACGAAGTAAACAACATTCCGTTATTTCTTGAGGCAGCAATTAACTGTTTCGAAAGCGCCGAGGTGAAGCTTGAAATCGTTTTCGTAAATGATGGCAGCAGCGATGGCACTGGCGCCCTTTTGCGCCAAATTGTCGCAAAGAACCGCGGCAAACAGGCTGTTCAGGCTATCAATTTCTCACGTAACTTTGGGAAGGAATCGGCGCTCTATGCTGGCATGGAAGCCGCGCGCGGTAATACGATTTGCCTCATTGATGCCGATATGCAGCAAACGCCTGAAGAAGCGCTGCATATGTATAACATTCTGCTTGAGAACCCCGAGTACGATTGCGTGGCCGCCTGCCATTTATTTGATTCGCGTTTTAATTGAGGTGCTGTTATACGGCGCAACTACACCTGGCTTCCCAACACTTGCCTGCCTTATCCTATTGTTTGGCGGCTTGCAGCTAACGGTGCTCGGTGTTATTGGCGAATACCTTGGGCGTGATTACATTGTAAATAAGCGGCGCCCCATTTACCTGGCGAAAGAGCACTTAGATAGCACCAAAGAATAGCGAAGCGCCCCTTATACCGGGGTGCTTTTCATTTACTTACCTTATTTCCCGTCGCGCATAGCCTTCAGTTTTGCCAGCGTTTCAGGGTCAATGCGATCGCCAAGGGTGCGTTTGTGGGCTACCTTCGGTGATTCGTCGCGTCGGGCTTCGCTGTAATATTCGCCAACTTCATGAGAGAATCCGTCGGCAGACATACGATCGACACCGCCGCCAAACACTGTATCTTGAATGGTTGCATCTGAAGTTACCACCAGTGTTTCCACGTTACGCATACGCGCATCGTAGGCGAGTTTCTCAATCACCTTGTCAGCCGACTGCCCCGCCGGGCTAAACATGATGCGCACGCCACCGACAGTTTGCACCTCGCCTGTTGAATACACGTTATCGGCGCCATCAAAGACGATGACTGCCTTGTAATCTCTACCCGCAAAATTAACTACGTCGTTGATCAGGCGTTCTCGTGCGGTATTGAATGCATCATCGGTGTAATCGGGGTGCGCGAAGGCATCACGATAACGCGCGCCAGAGCGGATAACGTTATATCCGTCAACCAGCAGCATTTTTTTGCGCTGCTTAGCCATTGCGCAACTACTTTACAGCCGTGTTCTGACGCAGCCACTCGTACATGCATGCGGTTGCAGCCTGAGCCACATTCAAGCTAGCAACCTCACCCTCAAGCGGCAACTTAGCATGGAAGTCGCAGCGTTCAAGCACCAAGCGCGATACGCCGTCGTGTTCATTGCCTAATACGAGCGCAATTTTGCCCTTTAGGTTTGCCTTCCAAATAACATCGTCGGTGTGCTCGGTTGCGCCGCATACCCAAAAGCCCTCGTCTTGCAAGCGACTAATAGCCTGCACCAAGTTGGACACCTGGGCAACTTGAACATGGCTGATAGCACCCGCAGAGCTTTTATACGTGGAAGCTTCAACGCGCGCACTGCGCTTGTTGGGAATGATCATGCCGCATGCACCAACAGCCTCACAGCTACGGCTGATAGCACCAAGGTTGCCTGCATCGGTTAAGTGGTCGCAAATCACCACCAACGCGCGGCCATCGTGCGCCTCGGCGTAGGCGTTCGCGGCGTCGACCACTTCGCCAATTCCCACATAGGCAAACGGCGCGGCTTCCGCCATAACGCCCTGATGACTACCCCGCGCAGACTTCTCGTCAAGTTCTTTCTTGGGAACCTGAATAACTTTCACGCCATTGCGCTTGGCCTTGCGCAAGATGTCTTCAATCATAGGGTCGCGCTTAATGAAATCACCCATAAGAATGCGGCGCATTGGCACGCCGGTACGGAATGCCTCGATAACGGGGCGCTTGCCCTCAATATAATCTGCCATGTTACGGCCTTTCAATACATTGTTTGCTTGCTCGCAATTTTAGCAGCGTAAATGCCGTCTGCTAAAAAAGCCTAACGAACACCACTAAACAGCGTTTGCAACAGGACAAGCCCAAGAGGCCCTTTGCTGCCTCATGTGTAAAGAGACAAAATATTGCGAGATTCACTGCTCCCCTGAGATGCGCTCTGTTACCTATACGACTACAACAGTTGGACCCGTTTATTCTCCTTGCATTCGCATATCCGCACGTTAAAAAAATAGCTCGGAGCAAATCTGCTTCCGAGCTATCTAAAAACCGATTTCATGCCACCTAGCGGGCATGCGAACCTCGAGTTTTAAATTCCTTACAGGCCTTAGCTAAGTAATTGTAATGTTCAACACAGTGGGCGTCACTTGCGATGTACGTATACAAGTTCTCACCAAAAATTTTCTTAGCTGGCTTCTTTTCGGCACCAAACCTACCGCCTGCAATAAAGTCAGCCGAAGCTTGCAGTTTGCAACCATGACGAACGAGTTGTCGTGCAATTTCAACGTCTTCCTGAATACCTCGATAGCGTTCAGGGTGCGCAATAATTACCTCGTAACCACGAGATTGGATCTCGTAGATAGTGCGCTCGTATTCATCAAACTGCGGTTTGCGGGCACCGCTGGAAAGCTCAAGCAGAAACTCGTTTGACCCATCAAAATGCAGGTAATCGACCCATTCCATGCCTAAATCCATAAGCTTCGTATGGTTTACCTCAAAACCCATCGTAATGGGGAAACCATCGGCATTCGCAACCAGCAAATCGTAGGCGTCCCACATGGCATCGTAATCAAAGTACGGATCACGGCAATGTGGGGTGCACACTATGGAAGTAACGCCAACGCGTTTAGCAGCCTCGAGCATCGCCAACGATTCGTCAAGATTAGCTGCGCCATCGTCTACGCCCGGCAGGATATGGCAGTGGATGTCGCGCACGATAAAGTCCTACTGACCGTTCGGACGATTCGTCGGAGCAGGAGCGGGGCGACGCGAGGGCATGCCCGGCTTCTGCGACTGCTGACCATTCGAAGAAGCAGAATCGGGGCGGCGATGCGAGCGCGCAACGGGTTTCTGCTCGGTAATTGGTGCAAAGTTGCCCGTACGATCAGGAAGCGCCATGGACGAAGCAGGGCTTTCCTCTTGGCTGCCCTCAATAGCCTCGTCGTCGGCACGCTTGCCATCCTTGGTGTAATACGCGTAATAGTATTCAGATCCGGTACCTTCGCAGAACGTGGCACAAATGCCTATGACGTTGCACTCAGCCTTACGGAGCTGCTCATATGCCTTCACCAGCTCTTCACGATGAGCTGCGCCAGGCTTCACCACGAGCACGGTTGCATCGGCCAGAGAACCTAAAATAGCAGCGTCGATAAACGTACCAACCGGCGGCGTATCGTACAGAACGTAGTCGAAATCCTGCTCGAATGTTGCCATAAGTTTGCTGAAGCGCTTCGAGGAAATAATATCAGCAGGATTAGGAATGCTCGGCTCGACGTCCATGAAGTAGACGTTTTGCATATCGGTCTCGACAATGGCATCTTTGAGCTGTGCCTCACCGGAAAGCACTGCATACAAACCTGCGGGCGTGCGAATGCCGATAGCATCGGAAAGCGAACGACGGCGCATGTCAGCCTCAACAAGCAAGACGCGCTTACCGGAAGAACCGATAGCGCGAACCAGCTCAATGGAAGACGTGGACTTACCCTCGTTAGGAATCGTCGACGTCATAACGATTGAGCAAATCGGGTCATCGACGGACATGAAGCGAATATTCGCATACATGGTTTTAGCGGAATTTTGAACCTCAAGACGATTCGAGGATGACTTCTTTTTCCTTGCCATGATTATTTCCCTTCGCCTTTGATAACGGGAATACGACCAATAACGGGCAGGCCGAGAAGCTCTTCAGCTTCTTCAGGCGTACGCACGCGGGTGTTGAGCATATCCATGAGCACCACGATGGCAATTGCCACAAACAAGCCAGCAAGCAGCGCAACCGCAACATACAGCGGGCGGTTCGGGCCAGAAGGTGCAGTCGGAGTTTTCGCCGAATCGATGACGTTTACACCCTGCAGACCCATCTTGGACTGCGCAATCTGCGAAATGGTCTCAACATATTCGTTCGCAATGACGGCAGCGGAATCGGGATCGTTCGTGGTAACCGAAATCTGAACAACACGCGTGGTGGTAGAAGACGTGACCGACACCTTAACATTCTTGAGCGAGTTCATGTTCAAACTCTCAGCGGTTTGCGACTTGACGTCTTCGCCCTTTGCAAGCTCAGCAACGTCATTCGCGAGCATCTGGCTCATGCTCATGTCGCTATAAGAAGCAGACGATGCGGTATCGGAGCTTTTCTGCAGCACGTACGCCGAAACGGTAGCCGTGTATTGGTTTGCAAGAAAACCCCAGCTGACAATAGCGGTTACAAGCGCACAAACCAAAGGAAGGATAATCACCAACTTCAAATGCTTGCGCATCAGCCCTAATAGTTCCAGAAGCGTCATTCAGATGCCTTTCTCTATACTGTCATACGTTTATGGCGTATGGCTACTTCCCGTTCACTGTCGTTGTAGAATTTTGGGGGTCTTCCCCTTTGTCAACCTTTTCCATAAGCGTCTTCCAACCCTCGGGGTCTTCGTAACACAGCCACATTCCGGTAGCTTGATCGATATCACCCTTATAAGGACCAGTGCACGTGTAGATTTGCACATTGTCAGCCTGCGCGAAGTCGAGCGCTAAGTTAACCATAGTGTTCAAGTCCATGCTGGTGCTGAAGCACTGCGTCAGGTTCTGAATCAAGCCAGGAATAGCTGCCGGCGAAGATTTCAGCACTGTCTTCAGAAGTGCCTCGGTCATAGCACGGACGTTTGACTGGCGCTTAGCGTCTTGGTCGTCGCCGTATGCGGTACGCATGCGAGCAAGAGCAACGCACTGTTCGCCACTTAAACGCTGCTGACCAGCTTCAATGTGGACAGTGGCTTGGTCGTTCGTGTACACCTGGTAATCGATAGTGTACGGAACGTTCACGTAGATACCGCCGATTTGATCTACAAAATTAGCGAGACCCGCAAACTCGATTTCAGCGTAGTAGGAAATGCTGACTCCGGTAAGTTCTTCAACTGCTTTGACCGCGCCAGTTGCACCCTGCTCGGAGAACGCTTGGTTGATCTTCACCTTCTGGCCATTAAGCATATAAGGCGTATCGCGTGGGATGGAAACCATAGTGACCTTATGATCGGCCTGGTCAATACGCACCAAAATCAAAGCATCAGAGCGCTCGCCGTAGGTTTCCCAGTTGTCTGAGCCGACGAGCAGGACATAGAACGGCTGAGCCTTGTTTTCGTCAACCGGAGCGAGCACCTCTTGGAGCTGCTGCTGCTCTTGAGCGTCCATCGCAATGTTGCTTTCGATAGTGGATTTGTACCACAAACCGTATGCAGCAACAGCAGCAACGGCGACAAGTAAAACAATAAGGATTACCAGCAGCACTCGCTTGAGCGTACGATGCTTGCTACGCTTTTTACGAACGCGAACCAAGTTGTCATGGGAATAAGCCCCCGAGTTGCCGTATGCATTTGCGTTAGCCGCGTTAGCGGAAGCATGACGACCTGCGCCAGAGCGGGAGTCGGGCATGCTGATAGGACGGACGGTGTTCTGGGTCTGCGTTGCCTGCTGGGCGTACTGACCGTTCTGCTGGCCATATTGCGCCTGCTGGGCGTACTGACCGTTCTGCTGGCCATATTGCGCCTGCTGGGCGTACTGACCGTTCTGCTGGCCATATTGCGCCTGCTGGGCGTACTGAGCCTGGCGAGTACCGTTTTGAGCAGCCTGGTTGCCATATTGGCCCTGTTGCCCCTGTTGGTTGCCATATTGGCCCTGTTGCGAAGGATATTGCGAACGCTGGCCGTTGTTGGCTGTACGCCGATTCGGCAATTGTGAATTCTGACGATTCCCTCCGCCATATTCATTTCGAGATGACATCGTGTACTCTTCCTTGTTTCAACCGATGTTCTGCATCCTGTCCGTTTGGAAGCGCAGATACCTAAACTTACTAATTATTCAAACTTAATTATTTTATCAAACCCCAGTAATTACGTAATTTTTAATCGTAAGGTTTGCATATCTACAAATGCAAACTCCATAAGTAAAGCAATGTAAAGTAATAAACGACTTACTAAATGACATGAACGCCCATACAATCACACATAGCGGTGCAAGCATCGCAATATATTGAAATTTGCAGATTTCCAGCGAATATGGCCGGTTTACCGCATTTTCCCGCAATAGCCTTCATAATAGCCGGGTTGCTTTTCACGAAATTCTTTCTTGTTCTTTTCGCATGTGGAATGACCGGCACCTGCCAGCAACTCGGGGCTAAGCGTCCAACAATTGGTAGCTAATCGCTACAGGTTAAGCGTTAAGCGCCCAAAGCAGGTGGCCGAGGGCTGTACCTGAAAGGCGTAGCCAGCGACTGATTGATTAAAGACGAGCAGTCAAAAGCTGAACCAAAAGCAGGTGGCCGAGGCGAAACATCCAGAAAGCGGCTCGCGTCAAGCGCAAATGCACACCGCCTGGGGCGGGTGCGAGTATTGGAACCGATGTGAGTGCTTGATTGCCAGCCGACACCGCTAAAAGCAGGCTTTGCTCTGCCGCCGAGTAGACTTCGCTTGGCCACTACCGAGTGGGCTTTGCTTGGCTGCTGCCAAGCGGGCTTTGCCACTGCCGAGTGGGCTTCGCTTTACCACGGCCACGCTACCTGGCAGTACTTTGCGGCTTTACCCTGCAAGGCTATTCAGCGCGACATCTGCGAGAAGACAAGGATTCATTTATGACCGCATTTTCCGAACTGGGACTTTCTGAAGCTGCACTCGCGGCAGTTGAACGCATGGGCTATGACGACGCAACGCCTGTGCAGGAACAATCGATCCCCTACATTTTGGAAGGCCGCGACGTCATTGCCGCAGCTTCTACAGGCACGGGCAAAACCGCGGCGTTTTTGCTGCCGACGCTTTCTACCCTACCCCGCGCGAAAGGCCGTGGCCGCGCGCCACGTGTTTGCGTTGTGAGCCCAACGCGTGAACTGGCGCAACAAATCAGTCGTACCTGCATGCAGATCTCCCGCAAGACCGGCCACTTTGTAACCACGGTATACGGCGGCACGCCTTACGGCCCGCAAATTCGCGAACTGCGCGGCGGCACCGACGTGCTTATTGCAACGCCCGGGCGCCTAAACGACCTGATGGACCGCGGAGTTGTTGACTTAAGCGAAATTAATGTACTGGTGCTTGACGAAGCCGACCGCATGCTTGACATGGGCTTTTTGCCTGACGTTACTAAAATTGTCGAACAGACGCCCGAAGAGCGCCAGACGCTGCTGTTCTCGGCAACCATCGACGCCTCCATTCAAAAGAACCTGGGCGATTTGCTGAAAGACCCAGCTGTAGTTGAAATTGCGCGCAATGGCGAAACTGCCGCGACCGTCGCTCAGTTTGTTATGCCGATTGCAAACCGCAAGAAGCAAGAATTACTTGAGGCACTGCTTGAAGAAAAGGGTCATGAGCGCGTAATCGTGTTTGCTCGCACGAAGAACCGTACCGAAGATTGCGCTCAAGCGCTTGAAGATGCCGGCTATCATGCGGAGTCTATTCACTCTGACAAGACGCAGGGGCGCCGTCGCCGTGCGCTGGAGAATTTCCGCCGCGGCAAGACCGACATTTTAGTTGCAACCGACGTTTTGGCACGCGGTATTGACGTGCCCGAAGTGAACTACGTCATCAACTTTGACCTGCCTGACATGGCCGAAGATTACGTGCATCGTATTGGACGCACAGGTCGTGCTGGCGAAGAGGGCTTTGCGATTTCGTTTGTCACGCGCGAATCGGTGAAAACGCTACGCGAAATTGAAAAGCTCATCGGCAAGGATATCCCCTTCACCACGATTGAAAGCTACGAAACCGACCCGACTATTCTAGAGAAGCCAAAGGGTGGCAGGGTCGCAGGGCGCGGACATGGCAACAAGCCTGCTGGCGCACGTCGTGCGGGTGAAAAGCGTTTCGAGCGTGCCGAACGTGAAGGTCGCAGGCCGAATTCCGGCGAGCGTCGCGGGGGCGGCGGGCGCAATGCTGAAGGACGCCGTGGGAGCGTTGGCAGCGCCTCCGACGCTGAAGGACGTCGCAGCACCTCTGAGCGTCGCGGCGCTGGCCCAAACGGCGAATGGCTGTCTGACGAGGCCTATCGCGCGCTTCGTGCTGACCGCGCTCGCAAAGAAAGCGAAAGTGGCGAACGCAGCGGCAAGCAAGGTGGTCGCGATGGGCGTGCTGGGCGCAACAGCCGCGGTGGCAACCGCAACTTCAACGACAACCGCCCAGGACGCAGCAACCGTGCTCGCCGCAACTTCGACCGCGACGACCGTGGTGGATACGACGAACGCGGCTACGACCGCAACAATCGCGGTGGACGCGGAAGCAAGCGCGATGGACGAGACAACGACCGTTATGGCCGCGGATCGCGCAACGGTGGCGCAGGCGAACGCCGCGGCGCCGGCAAGGGTGGCGAATGGCTTTCTGACGAGGAATTCCGCGCACGCCGCAACGCCAAGAATGCCCAGGCGCGTATGCATAAGAAGAATCACAAAAACGATGCTGCCGCAAACGCCAAGTCAAATAAGAATGGTAAGGGTGGTGCCAGCAATAAGGGCAAAAAAGGCACCAAAGGAAATAAGGGCTCAAAGGGCGGATACGATTACTCGAAGTTCGCAAAGTAAAACATAAGGGCTCATCAGAATGCAGAAAACCCGCGGCCATCTGACCGCGGGTTTTTAAAGCCCGAAGGGCGGCACCTTTATTCCTTTATTGGACTTTGAAACCAAAGGGAACGGCGTTTTTCTCGGCCGGGGCATCTTCGCCAAGCCAGCGGGTCGACGCGGTTTCCCCAAGCGTGAAGGTTTCGCCATCGTAGGTCACCTGCGTCACTGACGCATTGCGAATGCGCAGCGGATCGTTCACGCGCGTTGCATCCAGCACATACATGACGGTGCGCACCACAAACGAATGGGTAACTACCAGCACATTTCCGCCGCCTGCGGCAAGAGCAGCATCGCCTGCTTCTTGGAAGAAACTTTGCAAACGCGCCTTCACCGTATCGAATCGCTCAGCACGACCAGTTGTGTCATGGTCGGCCAATACTTCGGCCACCTGCGGCAACCGACGATTGAGCTCGTCAAATGGCAAGTCTTCGCCAAAGCCTTCTGCCAACACCTGATGCAGTTGCTCTCCTGGGCCTGCTTCCAAATCGCCATAGCACCATTCGCGCAAGCGCACATCAGGGTTGTTCCTGCGTGGGCTGCCTGCCTGCGGGTTCGCCTCCAAGCGCGCAGAAAGCACCTCGTCAAGCGTCTGGATCGCGCGCCCAGCATCACTGGAATACGCAGCCGCAAACGGCACCTCGGCCAAACCTCGCCCCAAGCGTCGCGCGACTTCCACGCCTTCTTCGGTTAATGGTGAGTCGCACCAACCCTGTACCAAACTTGCGACGTTGTATTCGGTTTGGCCATGACGTGTGATGTAGAAGGTAACGTCTGCCACGTTAGTCTCCATAATCAGCCAAGAACGACTTCGTGCGGTTATGTTGCGGATTGTCAATAACCTGGGCGGCCGGGCCTTCTTCAACAATAAAACCGCCGTCCATAAACACAATGTGATCAGCCACGTCACGAGCAAATGTCATCTCGTGGGTGACAATGACCATTGTCATGTGTTCTTCAGCCAACTCACGAATAACCTTAAGCACGCCTTTGGTAAGCTCAGGGTCTAAAGCACTTGTCGGCTCGTCAAAAAACAGCACGTCAGGGTTCATGCACAAAGCGCGCGCAATAGCCACACGCTGCTGCTGACCGCCAGAAAGCTCACACGGCACCATGTTTTCCTTGCCTTCAAGGCCCATTTTCACCAGCAGCTCACGAGCTTGTGCTTCCACCTCTTGTTTCGGGCGTTTCTGCACGTGAATAGGCGCGTCGGTAATGTTTTTCATAACGGTGTAGTGCGGGAACAGGTTAAAGTTCTGAAACACCAAACCAAAACAGCGTTTAGCCTGCGCAATAACGTCTTTGCCACCATACACCGAGCCCGAACCCGAATCGGTTGCAACAGACAGATCGCCGTATGACAAGTTGCCACCATCAAGCGTTTCCAGCAGCGTCATACAGCGCAGAAGCGTCGATTTGCCACCACCAGATGGGCCGATAATAGCGACGACCTGGCCTTCTTCAACCGAAAGCGAGATATCTTTCAAAACTTCAGTGTCGCCGAAGCTTTTCTTTGCGTGAGTAAGTGTTACGAGTGTGCTTGCCATGTTTGTTCCTAACCGGTTTTCCCGAATGCGTCAGTCGTTAATCGTGGTAGTAGTCGAGTTTTTTCTCGACCTTGTTCAAAATGGTGACCACCACAAAGTTGAACACCCAGTAAATTGCCGCAACAATCACATAGGGCACCATGCTTGTTTCCTTAGCCGCAATTGCTTTGGCCTGCGTGAACATTTCCATAACGCCAATAGCAAATGCAAGCGACGTGTCTTTAACAAGGGTGATAATCTCGTTGCCCATCGCGGGAAGAATTCGCTTGATAACCTGGGGCAGGATGATTTTCATGAAGGTTTGCGTGCGCGAATAGCCAAGCACCTGTGCGGCTTCGTACTGACCGCGCGGGATTGATTGAATACCCGAGCGATAGATTTCGCCAAAGTAGGCTGCATAATTAAGGATGAAGCCGATACAGCAGGCGAAATACTTCCAATCGGTCGGCGTATTAATGCCAAAAATGTAATACGGACCGAACATCCACATCATCAGCTGCAACATCAACGGCGTACCGCGCATGATTGAGATATAGAACTGCACAAGAAGCGAAATAGGTTTGATTTTGCTCATACGCCCGAGCGCGACAAGCACACCTAAGGGCAGCGCTCCTATGAGCGTGACGACGAAGATGATGACCGTGTACTGCAATCCCGAGCACAGAAGGCCCATCATTGTTCCGAACTCCATGTTCACTTCCTTTCATTGGCGCACAGTAGCGGGGCTGTTCGCCGGCTTGCTGGGCTGCCTGCTTGGCCTGCTAGCGGGCAGTCTGTTTGGCTGCCTGCTGGGCTGCTTGTTTAGCAGCCTGTCGACCTGCTAGTTTGCCTGCTTGCTGGCTGCGAGCGGACAGTCAACTTCGCCTTCGCCTTTACGCGCCGAAATGCCGCGGTACATATGCCCTGCCCAAAAAGGCCAGCACTGCACTGCAGCATTTCGTGTTTTACCTGCTTATCGGCGAGCCCGTATGGCGTTTGCCGCATACACACTCGCAGTTTAGCTTTTCGTAAGCTTGCGCCCTACTTACCAAGCACCCAGTTGTCGTAGGACATGCCATAGTCGGCATATTTCTCGCACAGCTGCTTAACCGTACCGTCAGCATCAAGCTCTTTCAGCGTTTCAGTCACCTTGTTAGCAAGTTCGGTTTCGCCCTTCTTGAAACCAACAGCATAGTGTTCGGAAGAAAGCGGCGTGGAAAGCTGCTTGTACTTGCCTGGGTTCTGCGCAATCTGATACTGAGCGATGGACAGGTCGCAAGCAACAGCGTCGACCATGCCAGACTCAAGCTGCATGAAGGCGTTGTTGTAATCGCCGATGGTTTGAGCAGCACCACCATTGAAGGTTTTAGCAACAGAAGCCTGATCGCCCTCAAGGACCTCAAGCGCCGCAGAGTCAACCTGCGTCATAACAGTCTTACCTGCAAGGCCATCAAAATCGCTGATGGAAGAGCCTTCCTTCACCACAATGACCTGCTCATTGAGCATGTAAGAATCAGAGAAGGTGTAGTTATCTTCGCGGCCTTCACGCGTAAAGCCGTTCCAAATGCAGTTGATGTTGCCCTGGGAAAGCAGTGCGTCCTTTGCATCCCAATCAATCGGAGAAGCTACAAATTCCCAGCCGTTCTTTTCGCAAACAGCCTTGGCCAGGTCAAGGTCAAAACCAGTGTAGCTGCCGTCGTCAGCGACAAAGCCATACGGCGGATAGCTTTGGTCGAAGCCAACCGTCAGCGTGACCTTCTCGGTGGAGCTAGAAGTTGAGCTTGAGCTGTTTGAGCTGCTAGAGCTTGAGTTGCCCGACGAGCAGCCAGCCAAAACGGCGCAGGTGAGCGCAAGCGCGGCGGCGCAAGCAACAATGGCGAAAAGTTTCTTCTTCATGTGGGGTACCTTCCCAAATCGGTTTTGCTTGATGGCGCAAATTTCGACATCAAGCACTTTACTACACTAAAGTGATGGAGTGAAGTATAGCACGGCACCAGTACGCGTCAACCGATATAGAAAAAGATTTTGCGAACGGCAAAATGACCGCTGTTACACCAAGCCGGGGCGGCGGCCGGGTTTGGGGAGGTAAATAAAACGCGGGTCGAAATCAAACAGTTCGTCGGTTGCAACCTCGTCGCTTACCGTGAGGCACTTCTTCATACAGGCATCAACGCACAGACCACACTGCGTGCAGTCGGCCGCCTGGAATTCCAAAAATGACCCACCATCGGTGGTACCGTCTTCGTTTGGCTGCACCTTGATAGCGCTTTTCACAAGCGCGCCCGTCGGACAAAAAACCGCACACATGCCACAGGCATTGCACTTCGAAATATCAATGCTCACCGTGCCAAACAAACGCGACGTAAGCGTTTGCCCAGGTTGCGCGCCTAACTGATACATTGCATCAAGCGTTTGCGCGCGACGATGTTCATCAAATTGTGGAAGCGTGCCGCCAGCTGCGTTCAGGCGCTCACGTAAGGTTTTGCTCTGCTTCGCACCTAGGTTCTTGCGAATGACCAGGTCGGCAGTTTTGCCAGCTGCCTTGGTTGTCCACGACCCAGCCGAAGTGAAAAACCCTCGACGCGCTTCACCAAGCAAACTACTTGCATCAGCGAGTGCCATATCTTCAGGGAATTCAGATGCACGGCTCACGCGAACAGCGCTACCGCAGGTGGCAAGCAGGTTATTCGCAGAGTCAACCGTTGTATCAACACCGGCCGAAGTTGCGCGATACTTGCACGTTTTGCACACGCCATCAACCAGCAATACCTCAGAAGCCCCGGCGGCCGCAAGTTCCATAATCGCGCTTTCATCAACGCGTGCCATGCATGCGACCTCAGCAAACTTATGCGGGTCAGCAATCCCCTTCGACGCAATACGTGCGCACGCAATTACCGCGCGACCCTGCTCATTCGCCTGCTCAAGCGCGGAGGCACCCAGCTCAGACAACTCAGCATCGGTTGGATCGGCAGGCACCAGCGCCTCTGTTGGACACACGACAGAACAAGCCCCGCAGCCAACACACGCCGTAGCGTCAATTGACAGTTCGTTGTTGTGAATTTCAATGGCGTCCCAATTGCACGCTTCAATACACTTTTTGCAGGTAGCATTGCGGTTTCGCACTGCCACACAGCGATCAGCCAAAGGAATTACCGGACGATCGCCCAGCACCTCGGCAATTTCAATAATGTCAGCGATGTTTGGCATATCAACAAGCGCGCCTTCGCGTTACTTTTCCTGCGCACGAACAATTTGCTCAAGAGCAGCAAGTTCGTCAGGAGTGTTCGCATTAATGAAGCAGCCGCCCATTGGCTCGGCCTTAAGCACCTGCTCTTGCGAAAAATGCACTACGTTGACCTGGTTAAAGAATGACTGCGCGCGCTTTTCCCCTGTTTTGATAACCTCGGCCACCACCGGCAGACACGCCATACGACGATACACGGAATGGAAGGGCTCAAAGCCATGTTTATTCACTGGAACAACCACGTCAGCGCCAGTTTTTGTCATCTCAACAGCCTCGGCGACCACAAGAGCCGGGCTTGCGAACACCATGTCGCATGCGATAGCCGCCACATACGGGTTGTGAGCCGCCTGCAAGGCTGTGTACAAGCCAGGCAGCGCGCCGCGTTCGTCCATACAGTCGCGCACGAGTTGGATTTCTAAATCAGGAAAATCAGTTTTAAGGAAAGCCAAGTTTTCGGGCTCATTTGTAGTAATAATCAGCTCGTCAGCAACCGGGGCCATGCGTTTGACCAGGCGCGTTATAAGCGGGCGCCCGCAAAACGGAACGGTGGCTTTGCTGCGGCCCATGCGACGACTTTCGCCACCTGCCTGAATAACCACCGAAACGCGCGGGCGGGTGTACTGCGTTTCGACAAAATTTGCCACACCGGCAACATCATTAATATCGAACGCCGGGATGCCGTAAATTGCCGCTGCGCTTGCCGCTTCAGGGATGTCGGTGACAATAGCTACGGTGCTTTCAGTAGGCAGCTTGTTAGAAATATCGTTATAGTCAGGGGCTTGTGTGGCAAAGCGGTCGTCGGTCGCGTTGGCGGCGGCGTCGGTCGCGTTGGCGGCGTTGACTGCGGCGCTAACGGCGTCGGTGGCGTTGGCGGCGGCGTTGGCGGCAGCGGCTTCGTCGGCGTTGGCGGCTTCGTGACTAGACGCTTCGCCTACATGTTTGTTGCGGCCGAACTGCGTGAAGTCAGTACCAAGCGACCAGCCCGCCTTGGCGCCTTCAGCAAATGCAGCAGCTGTGCGCACATCGGCATCGTTTCCCGAACGCATGATTTCAATGGTAGGAAGGCCGCTTTTGCGGTAGCCCTCAACAATAACAATGTCGTGACCAGGCATGCTTGCAACAATTTCGTTGCACTCCACCTCGCCGCGCACTGTTTGAATGCGCGCCATCTGACCCGGGCACGCAATCACCGTTTCAGTTGTGCCTGCGTGGCGGTGGCGATACGAATCTTTGCCGGGGATATCGATTTCAAATCCAACGTGGCTATGATGCTTAACGCTGCCCACGTCAAAACCGCGCGCGACCAGCTCAGATATAAGCTTTTCTATCAGCGTTGTTTTGCCTGAATTATGCCTGCCAACAATAGAAATTGCCGGCGATGGAAATGCGATCATGTCCCCTACCTTTCAAGTGTGCCAGTATAGCATGCAGACGAGGGTTTCATTGATACGTGAACCATGTATAACTTTTTGTGAGTTCAGCACAGGCCTAGCGCAAGGACGGGGCGAACCTGACGCAGGTTGAATTCAGGCTAGCTTCCAAAAACCGTTGACCGAAAATAAATGTTGTGATTTCGTGAAGGTAATGCTACAATTTTAATTGCTTTTTTCGGAGCTAACTACTTCGTAAAAAGAAGGGGTATTCCGTTTTTTTGGAGGGGGCGGAATCCCCTTTTCTTTGCGCACAGTAGCTTTGCTTGCAAAGTTGGAAAGACCCGAAGCGCCTGTTAACCAGGAGTTTCGGGTCTTTTATTATAGTGGCTGTGCGTTGCGCCGTTTTTGCATGTGCAAGCTTTCGCTCGTACCTATGAAACACCTTGCGGGCAATTGTCAGCTAGCAATTGAATTGTGCAAGCTTTCGCTTTACAGCACGCGGCGGGCCTCAAGCGCACGACCGAGCGTAACCTCGTCGGCAAATTCCAAGTCGCCGCCTACCGGCAGGCCGCTGGCCAGGCGCGTGACCTTAATGCCGAGCGGCTTAATCAAACGCGCTAAGTAAGCTGCTGTGGTTTCGCCCTCAACGTTTGGATTAGTAGCAAGCACCACTTCTGTGATTTCTTCACTACTTAACCTGCGCATCAGCTCTGCAATGTGCAAATCATCAGGGCCAATGCCGTCCATCGGAGACAGCGCACCGCCAAGCACATGGTACAAACCACGATAGACCGCTGTGCGCTCGATAGGCGGAATGTCGCGCGGCTCAGACACCACGCACAGAAGCGAAGCATCGCGCGAGGCACCGCGGCAAATTTCGCATTCATCTGCTTCGGCATAATTGAAGCAGCGCTTGCAAAAATGCACGGTGTCTTTCACCTCGGTTATGGCCTCTGCCAGGCGCAACGCGGTGGCGCGATCGGTATTCAAAATCCAATACGCCATGCGCTGAGCCGACTTCGGACCAATGCCAGGCAAGCGTTCAAGCTCGTCAAGCAGCTTTTGTATTGCGGGAGCAGATTGCACGGGTGCCCTACATCAGGCCAGGGATGTTCATGCCGCCGGTCGCAGAGCCGATGCGCTGGTTACCCATTTCAGCAACGCCACGCAGGGCCTCGTTCACCGCAGCAGTAACCATGTCCTGCAGCATTTCGACATCCTCAGGGTCAACCGCGGCCGGATCGATGGTCAGGCTTTCCAGGGTGTTGTCGCCCTTAGCAACAGCCTTCACCATGCCGCCACCAGCGGAAGCCTCATAGGTCATTTCCTTGATTTCTTCCTGTGCGCGGGCCAGTTCAGCCTGCATTTTTTGAGCCTGCTTCATCATGGCGTTCATGTTGCCCATGCCGCCACCGCCGGGGAATCCGCCTCTTCTTGCCATGTTCATTACCTTTCAGTTGGTGAAAAATTCTTGTTGCATTGTACCGGACTCATGGACGCACACATGCGCCCACGTCCGGGAAATACCTGGTTAGTTTACTTCCTCGAAGCTTACATCGCCACCGAAGCCCGCTTGCAAAATGGATTGCAAGTCATCGGGCGCCTGTGTGGCGTCAGAGCTGTTTGTGGAAGGGGTTGCTGGAGCCTGCGACGGCGCCTGTGTTGTGGCGGCTGCCGGGACCTGCGACGGCGCGGCTGCCGGGGCCTGCGCTGGGGCTGAAGCCGGGGCCTGCGACGGCGCGGCTTGACGAGCCGCAGGAGTTGCAGCTTGAGCTGAGACGTTTTCTTGGACATCTTCGTCGAAGGAAACTGCCATTGCATCGTCGTAGGGAACCTGTTCGTCTTCCCATGGAAGAACATCTGCTGCAGCGCGTTTTGCCTGTTGAGGTTGTGCCTGCTGCTGAGGTGCTGGAGCCGGCGTAGGAGCAGCTGCGGGTTGCGGCTGAGGCGTTGGCGCAGGTGCAGGTGCCGGAGCCGGTTGCGGCGCGGCAGCTTGCGGGCGCGGTGCAGGTGCAGCTACAGGAGCCTGGACCGCAGCAGCTACCGGAAAGGCAGCATTACCTGCTTGTGAAATAGCGAACGGCACTGCCTGACCACCGCAGGCCTGCGAAAGCGCTTCGCCAACCGCAGCCTGAGCATCGGGCTTTTGGACCGCCTTGAATGCGAATGCATTTTCAGCCGGGAATTCAATATTGAACACGTTAGCAGCAGCGTCGTAGCTAGCCTTAGTACCAAGGAACAAAACGCCATAGGCAGCCTTATTGCGTTTAAGCGTAGCAAGCGTTGCCTGCCAAACACGCTGCAAAGCAGCCGGATTAGAAAACATCGCTGCAAGCTGCGGGTTTGCTGCGTTAGCCGATGTACTTGCGGCGGCCGAGGCGCTTGCGTTGTCTGTCACAGGCGCAGCGGCCGGTACACTCGCATTAGCTGCCGCACTTGCAGCTGCTGCTGCGTTTGTGGCAGCAGCCGGCGTAGCAACTGCAGGAGCGGCGGCCGATTGTTGGGGCGCCGTTCGCGCAGAGGCATTCGGAATTTGTTTCGGAGCCGGAACAGGCGCAGGTTGCGGCGCCGGAACAGGCGCGGGCGCGGGGCCACGCATGATGGCCGGGGTTGCGGGCGCCATCGTTTGAGCGGAAGCAACAGGCATCGCACCAGCAGCAACGGCCGAGGTGCCGCTAACTGCAGCCACGCCCGCACCGCCAGCTTCCAAAGCCTCCACTCGCTCGGCCAAAGCAGCCAGCGTCAAATCGCCCTCAGGTCGAACCATACGAGTAAGAGCAATCTCAAAGGTCAAACGCGGATTCGTCGAAGTTTTCAGCTCGGCCATCACATCGCCAAGCACCGACAGCATACGCGCCAAGCGGTCGCTGCCAAACTGCGGCAGTTCCGCCTCAAGTTGACGGCGTTCCGAAGCGCTCACTTCCACAGCCACCGAAGAATCGGTCAGGCTCATCACGTACAAGTTACGCACATGTTGCGCCAGTTCGCGGGCGAATTGAGCCAAGTCGGCACCCGTTTCGGTGAACTCGGCAACCCACTTAAAGCACGCAGCCGCATCACGGGCGCCAAGCGCTCGCATAATGTCAGACAGATCGTTAGAGTCAACACCGCCAAGCATGCGTTCGGCCACTTCAAGGGTCACTTTTCCTTCGCCAAAAGCAATCATTTGCTCAAGCGAGGTCAAGGCGTTACGCATGCCGCCACCAGCATGATGAGCAATCAAATCAAGTGCGTCGCCCTCAAATTCCACGCCTTCTGATACACACACAGCGCCCAAGCGCGACACAATGGACTCGTTAGAAATGCGGCGGAAATCGAAGCGCTGGCAGCGCGAATGGATGGTTTCGGGAACCTTCTGCGGGTCGGTGGTTGCCAGAATAAACACCACGTGATCAGGCGGTTCTTCAAGCGTTTTCAGCAGCGCGTTGAACGCCGCAATAGAAAGCATGTGAACCTCGTCGATGATATATACCTTGTAACGCCCGCGCGTCGGGGCAAACTGCACGCGATTAATAATTTCCTCGCGCACGTTTTCAACACCTGTGCGGCTTGCGGCGTCTAGCTCGTAGACGTCAGGGTGCACGCCGTCGGCAATCATCTGACAATCTTCGCAGGTGCCATCGGGGTTCGCGGTTGGGCCCTTTTCGCACAGAAGAGCTTTAGCAAGCAGGCGCGCTGTGGTTGTTTTGCCTGTACCGCGCGGACCGCAGAACAGGTACGCATGACTTACTTTGTCCTGGTCAATAGCGTTTTTGATGGTGCGCTCGATTTGCTCTTGGCCCACCACGTCCTCAAAAACCTGCGGACGATATTTGCGATACAGCGCCTCTGCCATAACTTCCCTACCTAAACGCTTGTAAAACTATGCCTTCTGCTTGTTCTTGCGGCTGGCCAGCGCACCTTTGACGGCGCCGATAACTGCCGGCAGAACGGAAACGGCAACAATGCCTAAAACGATAATCTCGAAGTGCTTCTGTACGAACGGCACGCCACCGAAGAAGTAACCCACCAGCACAAACAGGCTTACCCACGAAATGCCGCCGATGGCGTTAAACAGCGTGAATTTCGCGAAATTCATGTGACCCGTGCCGGCAATAAACGGGGCAAAGGTGCGGAAGAAGGGCATGAATCGCGTGATGACGATGGTAAGGCCGCCGTACTTCGCGAAGAATTCGTCGAGCTTGTGCATGCGCTCGGGCGTGAGCGCCTTCACCTTGCCCGAATCGATAATGCGCGTGCCGAAGAAGCGCGCGATCCAGTAGTTCGACGTGTTGCCGAGGATCGCCGCAGCATAGAACACGAAAAGTGTGGCCCACAGGTTTAGCCCGCCACCATCGGCCGAGAACACGCCCGCCGCAAACAGCAGCGAGTCGCCGGGCAAAAACGGAAAGAAAACCAGGCCCGTTTCAACGAACACGATAAGGAACAGCGGGGTGTACACCCAAAATGCGCCAAGCGTAACAATCCAGCCGGCAATTGCGCCGCGCGGGTCGCGCAAAAGGTTGACGAAGAAATCGATTACGGGCATAACGAGAGCCTTCCGTTCGTAAATTGACCTGCACTTTTGCAGGCTGTTCGTGCGTTTTGCTAAGTTAGCGAGCGCCAGGGGCACCAGGGAGCCACCAAGTTAGCAGCCGCCAGGGGCGCCTGTTGGTAGCCGACACGACACCAGAGCGGCGCCGGCTGGTAACCGCCACGGCACTACCTTTGCCGAAGCACCGGGGGGCGCCTGCTAGTAGCCGCCGCGGCACTACCTTTGGGCTGTGTCCCAGTTGCAAAAAAGCACCCTACATGGGGCGGGACGCTCGTCAGCGGTCCCTTATGGCTGCTTCCTCCCGGACCTGACCAGGTTCGGAACTTGGCGCCGCCCCGACCCATGTAAGATGCTCGTTTCGACTTTCTTGAAGTATAGGCTATTTTGACCGCAGCTGCCGCGGCGCAAAGACGCGGGTACCAAATGCACATACGTAAAGGTTTTGTAAGGCGACTGTGAGCCAGCTACAAAGCACTTGTGGCGCGACCGCAGATAGCTGCAAAGCGCGTGCGAGGCGACCGCAAAAGGCGCGGCAACAAAAAAGAGATGCACGTTTTACCATGCATCTCTTATTTCTAAACACCACGCGTCGTGTAATAACCTTTACAACAGGCGCAGGCTTACTTCCTTGAGCTGGCGGCCAGTAACGGCATTCGGAGCGCCAGTCATCGGGTCGGCAGCGCTTGACGTCTTCGGGAAGGCGATGACGTCGCGGATAGACTGCTTGCCGGCAAGCAACATAACCAGGCGGTCGAGGCCAAGCGCGATGCCGCCGTGCGGCGGAGCGCCAAGCTCAAGTGCGTGAATGAGGTGGCCAAACTTCGCTTCCATATCCTCTTCGTTCACGCCCAGCTGGCGCAGCACGCGTTTCTGCAGCTCAGCATTGTGAATACGAATGGAGCCGCCACCCATTTCGAAGCCGTCCATAACAATGTCGTAGCTGTAGCTACCGCAAGACAGCGGGTCGGACTCGATCTTGTCCCAGTCGGACTCGGGGATCATCGTGAAGGGGTGATGCTCAGCTGCATACTTCTTCTCGTCCTCGTCGTACTTGAACATCGGGAAATCGACAACCCACAAAAGCGCATGACCATCGCGGGCAATCTCCAGCTTGTCAGCCATGTGCAGGCGCAGTGCGGAAAGCACGGCAGAAGCAGTTGCGTAAGTATCGGCAGCGAACAGCAGCAGGTCGCCCGGCTCAACGCCAGCGGCCTGTTTGATTGCGCCGTGGACTTCGTCACCCAAGAATTTGATGATGGGGCTCTTACCAGCCAGCTCGGTGTCGGCGTCGGTGTAGGCGATCCAAGCCATACCCTTTGCGCCATTCGCAGCAGCAACCTCGGCAAGCTTTTCAATGTCGCCGCGGCTCCAGTTGCCAGCACCCTTAGCGTTGATGCATTTCACCACGCCACCAGCCTGAACAGCCTTCGAGAACACGCCGAAGCCGCAGTCGGCAACGGTGTCAGTGATGTCGACAAGTTCCATACCAAAACGCACGTCGGGGCGGTCGCAGCCAAAGCGGTCCATGGCTTCTTTCCACGGCATACGCTGCAGCGGGAATTCATGCTGCACGCCAGCGGCTTCCAAAACCTCTTTGAAAACGCCTTCCATAAGGTCCATGACGTCGTTTTCCTGAACGAAGGACATCTCGATGTCGACCTGGGTAAATTCAGGCTGACGGTCGGCGCGCAGGTCTTCGTCGCGGAAGCAACGGGCAATTTGGTAGTAGCGCTCGATGCCACCAACCATGAGCATCTGCTTGAACTGCTGCGGAGACTGCGGCAGCGCGTAGAACTTGCCCGGGTTCGGACGGCTAGGCACCAAGTAGTCGCGGGCGCCTTCAGGGGTGGAATTCGCCAGGATGGGCGTTTCTACCTCAAGGAAGCCGCGCTCGTTGAGCGCCGAGCGAATAGCCTGGGCAACCGTGTGGCGAAGCTTTAGGTTCGCATACATTTCGGGGCGACGAAGATCCATGTAGCGCCACTTCATGCGCGTGGTTTCGTCGGTTTCGATGCCGTCTTCAATAGAGAACGGCGGGGTGACGGATTCGTTGAGCACGTTGACCTTGCTGGCCAGAACCTCAATCTCGCCGGTGGCCATGTTGGGGTTCACAGCGTCAGCGCCGCGATCGCGCACGGTGCCGGTGATCTGCAGGGCGTATTCGCGGCCCAGATGTTCAGCAGCGTGGAAATCTTCCTCGGTGACGCAATCAGGGTCGACGACAACCTGCGTGTAACCCTCGCGGTCGCGCAGGTCGCAGAAAATTAGTCCGCCATGGTCGCGGTTGTGCCAAGCCCAACCACACAGCGTGACCTCGCGGCCGACGTCGGATTTGCGCAGTTCGCCGCAGGTTGCGGTGTGCATGCAGAATTCGTTTAGGTAATCCGTCATTGTTTCTTTGCTCCTTGCAGTGCGTATAGTTCCTTGCAGTGCGTATAGTCGCCCGGGTTTTGCACGCGTTTTGGCGCAGCCCGGGGCGTTACTCAAACTTGGTTATTGTAGCGCACAAAAGGGCCTGCCTGCCACTAGGCAACCAAGCCCCTGTGAAAATGACAAAATAAAGCGCGTTGGGGTTTCGCCAAGCAGCCAAACACGAAAAGGTTACTGGGCAAATGTGGCCGCAAGGTTGGCTTTGGCGGCAGAGATATCCACCAGGGCTTCCTCATGCGAAGCCATGTCGCGAACCTTAATCTGACCAGCAGAAAGCTCGTCGGGGCCTAAAATGGCAACCTTTGCAGCGCCCACCTTATCGGCCAGCTTGAATTGGCTTTTCAGGCTGCGATGCTGATGGTCCATCTCAGCGGGAATGCCCGCGTCGCGACACGCCTGCACCAGCGCAAACGCCTCTGCGCGCACCGAATCGTCCACGCAAGCAAAGAAAACGTCGCAGCGCTTCGCGGAGGCAAATTCCACACCCGCTGCCTGAATGGCCAGCGCGCAACGCTCATACCCAAGAGCAAACCCAAAGCCTGGCGTGGGGCGCCCACCAACCTCTTCGGCAAGCTTGTCGTAGCGGCCGCCACCACCGATGGCGTTTTGGCTGCCCGTACCCAAATCGGTTTGCACCTCAAACACGGTGCGCGTGTAATAGTCCAGGCCACGGACCAGTTTGTGGTCCTCGGTGTAGGTAATGTTCGCCGCGTCCAAATAGGTTTTCACCGCAGCGTAATGCTCGCGACAATCGTCGCACAAGTAATCGGTGATTTTCGGCGCGTCAACCATAACCTCTGCGCAACCAGGGTTTTTGCAGTCGAAGGCACGCAGCGGGTTAATTTCGGCGCGGTGCATGCATTCGTCGCACATGGCATCGGCATGCTCAACCAAAAACGCCTTCACGGCCTCGCGATACTTCGGGCGGCAATGTTCGCAACCCATGGAATTCAGCAGCAGCACGGTCGATTCCACCGGCACGCCAATAGCCTCGTAAAAACGCATGAGCATGATAATACCCTCGGCGTCAACGCTGGGGTCTTCCGCACCCAAGCACTCGATGCCCACCTGGCTAAACATGCGCTGGCGGCCCTTCTGCGGGCGCTCGGCACGAAACATCGGACCAGCATACATAAGCTTCGCCGGCGCGGCACCCTGCGGAACCAGGTCATGTTGCACCACAGCGCGCACCACACCAGCTGTACCCTCGGGGCGCAGACTCAGGCGGCTTTTCGCCTTGATGGTGCCACCCTGCTTGACGCGTTCGAAATTCTGGCCAGAAATTGCCGTGAACATCTCCTTGGAAACCACGTCTGTGGCCTGACCGATACCACGCACGAACAGGTCGGTCTGCTCGAACAGCGGCGTTTCGATAGGCTCGTAGCCGTAGCGCGAGAAAATGTCGAAAGCAGTGTCGCGGAAGTGCGCCCAAAACTTCGCCTCGGCAGGCAGCAGGTCGCGGGTTCCTTCCGGAGAATTGATGGCCATGGTGAAAATCCTTTGCTTGAATGCGGTTTCGTCTATCGAACGTGTACGGGCGAACGCGGGCGCAATTTCGCGCGCGCTTATCGCCAATGCAACTTTCGTCTGTTGAACCGCCCCATTGTATCGCAGGGTTGTGCTAACCGGCGGCGGCAAGACCGCGCGCCCACAGCATCACTATGCACGCGGGGCCAGCGGGCGTACGAGGCGGGTGAATGAGTCGCGCGTAAACGAAACGCGCAAGTCGCGCGCAGGGCGCCCGCAGGCCGCCCGCAAGTCGCCTGCAAGCAGCCCACCTCAAGCAGCCCACCTCAAGCAGCGCCCTATTCGCCTATTCGCCGAAGCTGCGCAGCACATCCATCAGCGCGTCGTCGGGTCGGTAGCGCACACGCACAGCAAGCGCGCTTCGGGCCACATGCGCAAGCCCCGCATCTGCGGCAACGGCAGCTGCAGCGTCAAGCGCGTCGATGATGTCGGCGTTCGGCGCTACGGGAATGCCCGCCGCAATAAGCTTGTCGTCGATGTTCATACGCGTCGGCATTGCCACCCGCGCTTCGCTCATCAGTTGCTGCAGCTCGGCAGTTGCCTGCATAGCCACCGCTGGCGAAATTGCCACCGATTTCAAGTAGCACGCCACCGCAGCATCGAAGTCGCCCGACTTCCACATCACGTAGCCCAACTGGTAATACAGAAGCGAAACGTCTGCCGGCGTCAGCGCCACCCGAAGTCCGCGCACAAGAGTGCGGCGTGCGTGATCCATGTCGCCCATCAGCATGTATGCGCGCCCAAGCGTGCGGTACGACATTGCACTTGCAGGCGCAAAATCAACCATGTCGCGACCGTAGCGCAGCGCTTCGTCAGAACGCTTAAACGATCGCTCGAGCAGCGGAATAATTTCCACATGGCACATCAAAAATGAATCGGGAGCAGGCAAAATGCGCTTACCGGCATCAGCCTCGGCGCGTTCGCACACATCAAGACGTCCGGCGCGCGCAAGGTTATACACAATGCGGTTAGCATAGCTGTCGAAGTAGCGATACGCCGTGTTGGCGCCGTCCGCCACGCCATCGAACAGGCGCGCTTCAGAAATCGCATCGGCCAGCACTGAAATTGCCGCCTCTGGGTCAGTTTGCGCAAGCGTGCGGGCACGGCCAAGCGCCACCAAGCAGCGATCTTCACCTAAAAAGCGCCCGACCACAGCGTTTTGATCTGTTGCCTCAAGAGAACCTTCAGCAAGCGCCTTCATCAAGCGCGCGCACGCAGTTGCGCCACGTTCGTCATGATTGGAAACAGCCTGGTCAGAATACTCGCGCACGATGCGGATGGCCTCGGTCGCGCTTTGCACGCCCACCAGCGCATCAGCAACGTTTTCAGCCATCGAACGGTACACCGTGTCGTATTCAATATCTAAGTCGCGCACGTCATGCGCACCAAGCGTAAGCTGCGCATCAGGTGGCAAAACACCAGCTGACGGGCTTCGCCACGCCTCGAAAACAGGGCGCATGGTCGCATCGGTCGGCAGGTCTACTTTAGGAATGTCGAAGCGCGCATCGGCGGCCTCAAATGCCGGGCGCGGATCGCCCGAGCGGTAGGCGGCGAAATGAGCCAAGCTCTCCCATAGCTCGCGGGTAAATGTTGCGTCGAAATAGGAACGCGGCTGGTCAGATGGCTGTGAGGGCTGCTGGTCGGCGGCACTTGCGCCAGCGGCGTCACCTTCGCTAGCAGCGCCGCCTTCGCTCGCAACACCTTCCCCACCTGCAAGTAAATCGCCCTGCGTTGCAAACGGCACATCGAATTTTTCATCAACAAGCTCGGCGGCAATCACGCGCACCGATCGCACCGTATCATGCAAGTCAAACGTGTTCGAAGCCAAAAGCAGGCCCACGCTCATCGCGTAGGTGCGCGCCGCTGCTTGCGGATTTTCTGCGCTCGCAGACATCAAGTCAGGCCCGGGTACCGTCAGCGAAAATATCGCACTACCAGCGGAAACATCGTAGCGGAATTCAATTCCCACGCGCACTGGCAAACGCAGCTGCTCAATCATGCACGCAATGCGGCAACGCATATCCCAGTCGCCGCCGCCTGCTCCTTTAGGCGTGTTGTACGGCGCATCGCCCGTGGCCTTTTGCGTCCCCGTCAATTCGAACAACAGCGAATCTGCCTCACGGCATAGCTCCATCGGAGCGCTTGCTGCATCAGCGCCGAGCGCGTCAACAATAAACGTCATGCGGTTCATGGCCGACTCGATGCCCCACAGCTCGGATGTGCTCACCAAAACCGAATCGTCGGCGCGCGAAAGAAAACGCGTATGCGCATACGTCGTCGACTTCACCATGCGCACGGCATTATCGGGTACGCGACGCGCGCGCACCGCCAAAAGCCCCGCTCGCTCAAGGTTTTCGACAAGTAGGTTCACAATGGCCGGTGCATGCAATTGCGGGTCGCGCTTTGCAGCCTGCACGCTATCTACCAGGTCATATAGCCCAGCAAGCGGAGTTTCTGAGGAAAGCGGCGAAAACAGTTTGTCAACGCCAACCGCCGGCACCTGCGGCGCGCCAAGCGACGGACGCAGACAAAACGCCAAGTACGCGCGAGCCAGCACCTGCGAATACGACAAGCCGCTTGTGTATTCGCCAAAGTCATACCAGCCGCCCACCAGGGAATACACGTGATTTTCTACATGATATTCAGCCACCGCACGCGCCGGGCCGTCTTCCTTTTCGCGCACATAAATATAGCCGCCGTTCGATTCGCCACCTCCCTGTTCGGGAAAGTGCGCCAGCTCAACGTCGGGCCTGCGCGCAGGCGGCGCCTCCAGCGGGCTATCGCAAGCGAACACGCGGCCAAACAGGTCGATGTAGGCCTCAATTTTGAAAGCCGCATCAGGGTTTTCGGCGTTAAGAAGATCGACCAAATACACGCCGCCGCCAGCAGGACGCGGGGAAAGCGCTCGGCCACTCACTATGCCATAAGCAGAGGCACACGTATGCCCATCAGGCAAAACAGGAACAGCATCAGCAAGCGGCGCGACGGATGAGCCAACCAAGCGCTCCCATCCTTCAAGCTGCCAATACGATTCTGTGCCATCAAGTTTTCGCACGTGTTGCCTTTCAATATTCAGTAGCATGCGTTGCATGTGTTGCATGTGTCGCGCCTAAGCGGCGCTTTCTAAAAATGGGCCGAGCTTTCGCTCGACCCTACGAAGTTTTAGTTTGCGAGTTTTCGCTCGACGATAGTCAAGACCCCAAGTTCGCAAGCCTTTGCCCAGTCGTGCGAAATTCCGTTCTGTCAGTTTAGCGTCGACCGTGCGGAATTTCGGCTTGCGAGTTTTCGCTCGACCCTAGTCAAGACCCCAAGTTCGCAAGCCTTTGCCCAGTCGTGCGGAATTCCGGCTTGCGAGTTTTCGCGAAGCGGCCGCGAAACCACTATCAGCTACCTGGGACAATGGGGACAGTCCCCACTGTCCCAAGTTCAGCTACCTTACTGCTGAACGCGCTGAGAGTTTTCGAAGGTGAAACGGCCCATCTTAATGCCGCCAAGAATGTGAATGTGAAGGTGCTTGACGGTAGCTGCCGAATCGGGGCCGGTATTGATTACGGTGCGGAAGCCGCTCTCGCGCACGCCCTTGAGCTCGGCGACCTTCGGCACAACAGCCATCATGTGACCGAAAACTTCCTCAGGCACACCGGAATCCATGTCGTCGAAGTGCTGCTTGGGCACCAAAAGCGTGTGAACAGGGGCTTCAGGCTCGACGTCGTCGAAGGCGAAGCAGATGTCGTCTTCGTAGACTTTGTTGGTGGGAATTTCACCGGAAATTAGTTTGCAAAACAAGCAATCATCAGCCATGATGGCTCCTTTCGTTAAGGTTTAATCGGGGCTGCGGAACAAATGCCGCACGGCTCGCAACCGCAAGCCGCGCCGCCTGGCACCGCGGACCGCGCCAGGCACTGCGGGCCGCGCCGGGCACTGCGAGCAGCGCCGTCAGGCACCGCGCCGCGCATCACCCACGCGCGAACGCCGAACACTTACAGGTACTTCACAACCAAGTCGCCCATGCCGGCGCAGTTGACAACCTTGTCGGCAGGCGTGGTAGCGTCCTTCAAGTCGCCCGTGCGCCAACCATCGTTGAGCAAGTTGGTCACAGCACGGCGGATGTCGTCGGCAGCTTCATTCATGTCGAAGCTGTAGCGCAGCATCATTTCCACAGACAGAATCTGTGCGAGCGGGTTAGCAATGCCCTGACCTGCAATGTCGGGAGCGGAGCCGTGCGAAGGCTCATACAGCGCGGTGGAATCGCCCAGACTTGCCGAAGCCAACATGCCAAGCGAGCCGGTAATTTGCGCGGCTTCGTCGGACAGGATGTCGCCGAACATGTTCTCGGTCACCACAACGTCGAAATCGGCCGGGCGGTTGATCAGCTGCATAGCGGTGTTGTCGACCAGCAGGTCTTCGATTTCCACATCAGGGTACTCAGCCTCGCCGATGCGATGCACAACTTCGCGCCACATGCGGCTGGTCTCAAGCACGTTGGCCTTATCGACGCTGGTCACCTTGCCGCGACGCTTGCGAGCAGCCTCAAACGCCTGGCGAGCGATGCGCTCGACCTCGTACTCGCGATACTCAAGCGTATCGTAAGCGCGCTGGCCCTTGGCGCCATTTGTGCCGGCACCCTCTTCGTCATAGAAACGCTCGCGCTTGCCAAAGTACAAGCCGCCGGTCAGCTCGCGCACGATCATTAGGTCGACACCATCAATGACCTCGGGTTTTAGCGTGGAAGCACCAGCCAGCGCGGGGAAAATCTGCACCGGGCGCAGGTTGGTGTACAGGCCTAAGCCCTTGCGGATTGCAAGCAGGCCCGCCTCGGGGCGCGGAGCGTTCGGGTCGGTGGTGTCCCACTTCGGGCCACCCACGGCAGCTAGCAGCACGGCGTCTGCAGCCTTAGCGGCCTCAAGCGTTGCCGCAGGAAGCGGCTCGCCAGCTGCGTCGATGGCAGCGCCACCAATAAGCGCCTCTTCGCAGTTGAACTGCACGTCGTACTTTTCGCCAACAGCGTTGAGCACCTTGATGCCCTCGGCGATAATCTCCGGGCCGATACCGTCGCCGGGCAGCGTGCAAATGGTGTATTGCTTCGTCATAAGGAATGCCTCTTTCTTCGGGCGAATTCTAAACCGCTCCATCTTAACGCAAAAGTGCGCCGCGCTACGCACGCGTAGAAAATGTGCGCGCCGAAATCAAACGACGCGATGCAGCGGTGTTTCTTCCTGGTCGAAATCCGTGCAGCCCTTCCCCATTTTTTGTGGAAACGCACTCGACCTCGCCAAAGATACGCAATCGCATCGCACGCCTCGAATCAGTGTCGCGCTTCGCGCTCGCTTAAAACGGGTTGAGCTCTCGCTCAACCCCACAAAGTCTTGCTGTGCGGCTTATTCTTCCAGCAGTAATTCTGTAGGTGTGAGCGAAAGCTCGCACCTTATTAGGGAGCGCCGTTAGGCGCGACACGCTTATCTCATCGCGGCGACGATGGCTGATGCTGTTTGAGTTTGCTGTTCATCTGGGGAAATGGAGGCCTCGCCATCGCCTGCTTGCGGGCCGTAATCGGCGATGCCGGCATGGTTGCCGCCTTCCACAACCACTGTTTGCGTGTCTGCAGGCAAATTGCCGGCGTACTTTTCCAAGCTTGAACGGCTGAGCACACCGTCTTGCGAACCGTAAACGCTCAGCACCTTCAAACCTGTGCTTGACAGGTCGCTCGTAGAGAACGCCGCCAAAAGCGCGATACCCTCAAGCTTATC
>CAVEUW010000016.1:0-38514 GCA_963619015.1 Senegalimassilia sp.
GGTCGCCGGTTGCCGGCGGCCTTTTTAATTTTGCGGTTCAGTGGGATTCGAACCGATGATCAACAGCAGATATTTTCACCATCTGTTTAGTTCTGTCTAGGATTAAACTAAATTCTGAATAACTTTAATTGACAATAGTCCTATATCAGGATAGATTGTTCCAATCATGTGAAGGGCAATGCACAGGTCTTTGCGTGATAGTGGGATCTATTGTTGTTATAGGAAAGGGATCTAATGAAGAAACAGTTCCGCGCTGCGATTGCGTGCGTTTGCACGTTTGCTCTTGTTAGTTCTTTTGCTTTGGCTGGCTGCTCTTCCAGCAACAGCAGCACTGAGCAGAAGTCTTCCGACACTAAGACTGAGCAGACTTCGCAGACTGCTGAAAAAGTTGAACTGCAGGTTTTTGCTGCAAACTCTCTGTCTAAAGCTATGGAAGAAGTTCAGCAGGCATATATCGAAGATGGTCACTCCAATGTGTCCTTCGCTGACACTCAGTACAAGGCATCTGGCGAACTGAACGAAATGCTGGGCGCTGGTTCCTATGCTGACCTTCTAATCAGCGCATCTAAGAGTTCTATGGATACCGCAGTCTCTAAGGGCTATGTTAACGAGTCTACGCGTGTTGATATGTTTAAGAACGACCTGGTTATGGTCTCTAAGGAAGGCTCTGACCTGAAGGACGTCACGCTTGACGACATCGCTGCTGGTAAGTATTCCATCTGCGTTGGTGACGACTCTGTGCCGGCTGGCAACTACGCTGCTCAGTCTCTGTCTACTGTGGGTGTATACACTCCGGCTGGCGATGATGCTGGCAAGACCGGCAAGGATATCTCTGGCAAGGGTGGCAGCTATCAAGCCTTTGTTGATGCTGGCCATTCCGTAGTTACCGACACCTCTGTCGGTAATGTGTGCAAGCATGCTCAGTCTGGTGACGTTGACATTGCTTTTGTGTACACCTCTGACGTGTATCGCTTCGGTGGCGTGCAGATTGTCGGCACTGTACCGGCTAATACCCATAAGAATATTGTGTACCCCGGCGCAATCACTAAGGATTGCAAGAATGTCGAGGCTACCCAGGAATTCCTGAACTGGTGCCAGCAGAGCAGCAAGGCACAGGAAATCTGGCAGAAGTGGGGTTTTGAACTGGCATAATACGCCAAAGGGAATACGCTCCAAAATTGTTTTGTGCACAAAAGGGGATGAGCCGCACAGGTTCATCCCCTTTGCCGTATGTTTTAAAGGTTGAGGGGACCATGAGTAATTCGAAGAGATTTATCGCAAGCGTAGCTGCAGCGCTTGTTCTGGTTTTTGCCTGTACAAGTGCCGCTTTTGCTGAAGAAGCATTAGGTGATGTCGATGCACCTAACTCGTCAGCAAAAAGCACCGCCTCAACTACCTCGCAAGCTGCTGGTTCTGATGCGGCTTCGGGCTCGCAGTCGAATGCAGCAGCAACGGCGGGGTTAGTTGATACCAGTAGCGTGCGTGTGTCGAAAGACGGCTATGCAGCCGCTATTGATGGCAGCACTTTTGCGATAGATTCCTTTTCACGAGCTCAAAAAGGGTCTAATCGCTCAATTGAGGGTGAGTATCGTGGTTATGCTTATCTGATTGGTGAGGGCTCGGGAGATATGGTCCAAATCATTGCAATGGATACATATGTTGTTGCTTATTTCCCCAAACAAATGGTGTCTGACCAAGGGCTTAATCTTTCCGATGCGTCCGACCAAATGGCACTTAAACAGCTATTTTGCGCGCTTGATGCAGGTCAGTCTTCTGGGTCGAAAAAGCTTTCTGATATCGAATCTTGGTATTTTATCTCGGATACAACCTTCGACATGGGTGCGATTCGTTTTATGTTCGACCAGGATATCAGCGGTAAATCATATGCGTTGGTTATTGGTACCGACGGCAGTGATATTACCGATTCAGAAAACGTAAACTATGCTAAACCGAATTTTGCTGACTTTGGTAGCGTGAAACCTGCAAATCAGGTAACCATTCAGGCAAAGGCGACGGGCCTTGAAGCGGTTGGCGAGTTTCTGTCAAATCTTGACTGGAGCCCGTTGTGGGTAAGCCTGCGTACTACAGGCATCGCCATTATTTTCATTGTGATACTAGGTCTGCTTGCGGCTTATTTTTGCTTGGGCTTAAGCCCGCGGGTAAAAAGTATATTTGACGCAATTTTCACTATTCCGATGGTGCTGCCGCCGACTGTTTGCGGCTTTATCCTACTGTTCGCCTGTGGTTCAAACACGGCATTCGGTCAGTTTTGGATCGATACGGGGTTCCCATTGATTTTTAGTCCTACGGCTTGCGTTATTGCTGCAGTCGTTGTGGCCTTTCCGCTAATGTACCGCAATGCGCTCGGGGCGTTTGAAAGTCTAGACCGCAATATGCTCGATGCGGCTCGTACGTTAGGTTGGTCGAATGCGAAAATCTTCCTGCGTTTGATGCTGCCGTTATCTTGGTCGTCAATCGCTGCTGGCATGGTGTTGGCTTTTGCCCGTGCACTTGGTGAATTTGGGGCAACGCTGTTTATGGCAGGTAACTATGTAGGTATTACCCGCACAATTCCTATCGCTATTTACTTTGAATGGATGAATGGTAATTCAGACGTCGCGTGGTTCTGGACGGCTGTCATTATTGTGTTTAGCCTGGTGGTTATCGTGTTCATTAATTTGTGGTCGAACCATAACACCAAGTATCGCAAGCGCGAGAGCAACTAGGGGGCGAAAATGAGTCTCGAAGTCGATATTGAAAAATCGTTTAAAGGTTTTGAACTGCAGCAACAGTTCTCGGCCGGCACCGAAACACTCGGTCTGCTTGGGGCCTCCGGTTGTGGTAAAAGCCTGACTATGCGCTCGATTGCGGGCATCGAACGCCCGGACGCTGGCAAAATTGTGGTGAACGGCACAGTATTCTTTGACCGCGCACGCGGTAAGAAGGCTAAGGTTGACTTAACGCCTCAGCAGCGAAAAACAGCGCTGTTATTTCAAAGCTATATGCTGTTTCCAAACTTAACGGTGGCGCAAAATGTTGCTGCTGGTATTGGACGCGACGTGGCACCAGCCGACCGCGATGCATTGGTGCAGGCTGAGCTGAAGCGCTTTAGCCTTGATGGTTTTGATAAGCGTTTCCCTGCACAACTTTCCGGTGGACAGCAGCAGCGTGTGGCGCTTGCCCGCATGTTGGCGGCCCGCCCGGGCATTCTGATGCTTGATGAGCCATTTTCTGCACTTGATGCACATTTGAAGGGCGTACTTGAACAAAACCTTGTCAGCTTGTTTGACGCTTTTGATGGCACTATTTTGTACGTGTCTCACGATATTGATGAAGCCCTGCGATTCTGCGACCGCATTGCTGTTGTTGAATCGGGCCACATCATGGAAATTGGCACTGGTGATGAAGTGGTGAACAATCCGCGCAGCCAAGCAGCCTTGAAGCTGTCGGGGTGCAAGAATGCAACCCCGGCAAAATACGTGAACAATCATTCCGTGTTTTTGCCAAAGTGGGGCATCACGGTTGAAACAGATGTTGAAGTGCCTGCTGACGTGCAGTGCTTGGGCGTGCGAGCCTTTTATTTAGAGCGTACAGCTGGACCAGGGCGTAATTGCTTCCATGTGCGCGTTGATCGCGTGAGCGATTCGCGCTTTGAACGTACCGCGTTGCTTGGCTTTATGGACCGCGACGCTGCCTCGTTGGACGCTGTGAGCCACGAAGAGAACGAGATGACATATCTGCATCAGCACCTGTTCTGGCGCGTAGATAAATTGAAGGTTCCCGCAGATGAACTTCCACAGGAAGGCGATGAACTGTGGATTCGCATGCCCGAGGACAAGCTGTATTTGGTCAATAGATAGCATGCAGTTGCCTGTTAGTTTGTCCGGGCGGTAAACCCTACTGCTTGTGCGTTTGTGCTGGCGACGTCGAAGTAGCTGTGAGTTCCTGTTTGCTTGCCTAGCTTGTTGACTGATTGCTAGCCTGTCGGCTTTACTGGTATTTAGCTGGCTGGTGTTTGGTTGGCTGGTAGTTAGTTGGCTGCGCTTTATTTGCTACTCATATAGTTGCATTTGTGCCTTTCGGCCGTGGAGCGTCGTGGTACACTTAGCCTTCGACGAGAGGGGAACCTATGAAGGATGGACACGGTCGCACAATCGATTATCTGCGAATTTCGCTGACCGACCGCTGTAATTATCGCTGCATTTATTGCATGCCTGAAGAGGGTGTGCAGTCGCTTTGCCATGGAGATATCTTACGCATTGAGGAAATTGCTCATGTCGTGCGTGTGCTAACTGAACTGGGAATTCGTAGCGTGCGTCTAACTGGTGGCGAGCCGCTTGTGCGTCGTGGCGTGGTTGATTTGGTGCGTGACATTCGCAATATGCCTGGCATTGAAAACATTTCGCTAACCACTAACGGCGTGCTTCTGCCGCGCATGGCCGATGACCTGCGTGAAGCCGGTCTGTCGCGCGTGAACATTTCGCTTGATACCTTAGATGCGCCGCAGTTTGCTGCTATTACACGGCGCGGACAGCTACAAGAAGCCCTTGACGGTATCGATGCTGCACTTGCTGCCGGTTTCGACCCGGTGAAAATCAATGCGGTAGCCGTGCGCCAGCTGCATCAAGATTATCTGGCCTTTGCTAAGCTTTCTATCGATCGTCCGTTGCATGTCCGCTTTATCGAATATATGCCGGTTGGCGAAAGCTCCGGGTCAAACGGTTGCGGTTGGGGCCCCGACGACGTTATCAGCTGCGAAGAACTGTTCAACTGTATTAACGAAGGCGCTCGCGCCGAGGGCTTGCCTGAATTGGTTGCGGCTGGTGAAAACAAGCCGCTTGGATGGGGGCCAGCGAAGTATTTCGCGTTCCCGGGTGCTAAAGGTACAGTTGGCTTTATTAGCCCGATGAGCAGGCATTTTTGTGGCGACTGTAACCGTATGCGTCTGACGGCTGATGGTAAGCTGCGTCCATGTTTATTCTCGGATAGGGAATACGACGTGCGTGAAATCCTACGCAGTGGAAAATCTGAGGCAGAAATCGATCAAAACCTGCGTGATGTTTTCGCCACCGCACTTGGCGCGAAGCCAGACGACCACGACGATATTACTGGCACCGAACGTCGCATGTCGCAAATCGGGGGTTAATTCGTTTCGTTTGCCTGTCGGCAAACGAAACTGCTTGACGTTGCGGCCGCCCGTGGCACGCCGTCTTCGCACGATTCCAAGGGCTCGCGTACCAACCGTTTCGTTTCATTGCTATCATTATGCCAACTGATTTAAAGGAGAGCACATATGACAGATCAGCAGCTGACGCATATCGACGAAAAAGGCGACGTCCGTATGGTTGATGTCGGCGATAAGGCCGTTACCAAGCGTATTGCGCAAGCCGAGGGCTTCATCAGCATGAACCCGGAAACCTTGGCGCTGATTGTTGAAGGCAAGGCTGCTAAGGGTGATGTGCTGGCATGTGCTCGCGTGGCTGGTGTTATGGCCGCGAAACAAACCAGTTCGCTTATCCCAATGTGTCATCCGCTCAATATCACGAAGGCCAAGGTCGAATGCGAGCCTGTTTCTGCAGGTGAACGCGAAGACGGTCGAGTTGGCATTCATGTGCTTACGACCTGCGGCGTTACAGGCAAAACCGGCATCGAAATGGAAGCTCTTACCGCTGCTAGTGTGGCTTGCTTGACTATTTACGACATGTGCAAGGCGGTAGACCGCGGCATGGAAATTTCTGAGGTGCGCTTGCTTTTGAAGGACGGCGGAAAGACGGGTTTGTGGACGCGCGAGGCTGGCGTTGCGGCTGGTGACGCCGCAACCGGTCAAACCGCCGCTGCTGCAAGTACCGAGCAGGCATAATAAACGGTGGCAACGCTCGGACACACGCTTCTTGTTGCGAACCCTGCTGCTAAAAGTGGGGCCGCTGCCGTTGCGGCTGAACGAGCTGCGGCTTTGTTGCGCCAAACGCTTGGCCACGATGCGGTAACGCTTGCGCTCACCGCAGGTCCGCGCCATGCGAGCGCAATCGCCGAAGCGGCGGAGGGTGCGCAAACCGTCATCGCGCTCGGCGGCGATGGCGTTGTTCATGAGGTGGCAAACGGCCTGATGAAACGCTCGTCGCAGAATCGCCCGCAATTCGGCGTGATTCCCGTCGGTTCTGGAAACGATTACGCTCGCGCTATCGGCATGCCCGAGGGGGTTGATGCTGCGTGTGCGCATCTGCTGGCAGCGAACCCTCAGCCTACCGATATCGGCCTGGTCAACGGCGAATATTTTTGCGAAACGCTCTCATTCGGCCTTGATGCCGCCATCGGCCTCGACACAATGGAGCGACGCACGCGCACGGGCAAAAGCGGTACGGCGCTGTATATGGCAAGCGGCTTCGATCAGCTATTTCACCATTTAGATCAGTATGCGTACCGTTTGCAGTTAGATGACGGCCCCGTTTTGCAGGGTGAATCCATTACGTTTGCGGTGCAGGTGGGCCCCTATTACGGTGGTGGTTTTTGCATTTGCCCTGATGCGAGTGTTGACGATGGCGCTTTTGACCTGTGCATCAGCCATCCGCCCGTCACCCCTGTCGGCGCGGCATTCATCTTCGTGCGCGCAAAATCTGGTAAGCACGTGAGCTTCAAGCGTATCGAACTTCACCGAGCGCGCCGTGTGGTTGTTGAATTTGAAGAAGAGCCCCCAGCTCAGGCTGACGGCGAACGCATTGTTGCTAAAAAATTCGAAGTGGAAACGATTCCGAGGGCACTTACAGTGCTTCGCTAATTGCCTTGCGCGCCTGCTTGCGCGTCCGCCATGCTTTCAGTACAAAGTAGCAGGCTAGCGCACCAATTCCTGCGGCGATAGTGTCAACCAGCCAGTCGGCTGGGTCGCAGCTGCGCCCAGGGGTGAAAATCTGGTGGAACTCATCAGTAATGCCGTAGATGCTGGCCAGTGCACAGGCAAGCGCCGGCGTCCATTTCGACAGTGCGTTAATCGGGCGAAGTGTTATGAGCAAACCGGCAGCACCCTCAGGTTTTAGGTGAAAACGCAGCGCATTGCACAAAGCCACGCCGAAAACTAGGTATTCGCTAAAGTGTCCAACTGGGCTTACGTCAACTTCGTGTCCGGTTAGCACAAGCGCCTGCGCTGAAAGCCAGGCTTTAATTTCGGAGAAAATACCCGAGCCATAATCAATCTGGTAGCCATCGCGTGCTGACATTGCAAAAATGAATATCGCGACTACCGCTACCGCAATCCATGACCCAATAACAAAAGCGCGGTTCGGCTGAGTATGCGCCGAATCGCTGCTTTTATGAGGTATGTTCTGGGCGTTTCGCATTAATCTATGCAGGCTGAGCAATTCGTCTCGTCGCCAAACAGCAGGTCGTGTTCAGGGCCCGAAAGCGCGTCACGCGCCTGGTCGCGCAGGTTGTTCATGCCCGAAAGGAACTGACGGTACAACACCAGCGTCAGGTAGCGACCCATCGTTGTAAGCGTCAATTCGTCGGCGTTGTCGGTCTCAAACGCCTTATGCGCGCGATAAAACGCCATTTCAGCTGGCAGTAACGCATCGATGCTGGTGCCAAATTGCTCAGCAAATTCGCGTTTATCTAGGCGCAACTGGTATAAATGCAGCAAGAAGTAGTAGCGTGCCAAGTCGCGCTTGGACATCTGGCATTTGCCCATAATGGACATATGACCAGCCTCAATAGCTTCGTTGTATTCCTGCAAGCTAAATGTGTTCACATACAACGCGCCGTTTAGATGCGTGATTGAGCCTGAACCAATGGCGGGGTACTCGTTGTAGGCAACCTGCAGTTCCTCGGCGTACAGGTCGTGGTCATGGGTGCCTTCTTCGTTTAAGCGGTTGAAGGTCCAAATGGTGTCGCGGCTAAAGAAGGGGTGATCGCCGCCGGTCAGCACCTCGTCCAAAATGCGATAGAAGCGGAATTCGCGGTTGTAATCCATGTCGCCAAGCGACTTCTCCATCTTGCGCGTAGTGGCGTTGGAAACATACAGCGGGCTAAACGTGGTCTGGCGCGCCCCGCAGGCAACGATTTTTTCCAGGTCGTCAATAAGAATTTCCTCGGTCTGGCTGGGGAAATTGAAAATCATGTCCACATTGATGGAGTCAAAGTACGGTGCAGCTTCACCAATGCGCTCGAAAATTTCTTCGCCACTACCGTATTTCTTGTAGCGGTCCATTTGTTTAAGCAGGTCGTTGTTGAAGCTTTGCACGCCAACCGACAGGCGCTGCACACGGCCCTGCAGTTCGTTGAGGTAGGGCTGCACCAGATGATTCGGGTTTGTTTCAACACCTACTTCTTTGATGTTGAAGTTGTCGCGCGCTAAATCGATGGTTTCGCACAGCTCGTCAAGCAGAATGGTCGGGGTGCCGCCGCCGAAGTACAGCGTTTCAAAGTCCCAGCCGCGTTCTTTGAGCATCATCATTTCACGGCGCAGGTTCTTAAAGTACGGGCGTGCGATATCCTCGCGGAATACGTAGCGGTTAAAGCTGCAATACGGGCAAAGCACCTGGCAAAACGGCACATGTAGGTACAGCATGTACTTCATGTTGGGCTTCGGATCCGGGAAAAATTTCTCGGGTGTTGGTGCCAAATCAAGGTGGCGCTTGGTCATCCCCTTGACCAAGTTCGTCAAAAAGCGCTCGGATAGCACTGGTTGTCCTCCATTAATCCAAACTATTATTCGCAAGCGACCATGATAGAGCTTTTGCCGCTCACCGAAAGCCCGGACGGGCAAATTTCAGAAAATGATGGGATTAATTTTTCACAGCTCGGTATAATAGTAGGACTGCTTTATTGGGGAACTAACCAAACAAAAAGGGGTGACGCATGGATATCAATGCGCTGCTGATCGACGTCACAGGTGAAATCAGCACCTATATGTATACGTATGTCTTGCTGATTTTGCTGGTTATTACAGGCATCTACTTCACCATTCGCACCAAAGGCGTTCAAATCCGCTATATCGGCGATATGTTTAAGCAGATCACCGAGAAAAAGCATGTGGAAGGCGAACGATCCATTTCGTCATTCCAGGCGCTGATGGTTTCAACCGCAAGCCGTGTTGGTACGGGCAATATCGCTGGTGTTGCAACCGCTATTGCAACTGGCGGCCCGGGCGCAGTGTTTTGGATGTGGCTTATGGCTATCATCGGCGCTGCCTCGGCTTTTGTAGAATCAACGCTTGCACAGGTTTGGAAGGTACGCGGCACCGACGGCGAATTCCGTGGTGGTCCGGCTTACTATATTCATCAGGCGCTTGGTAGCCGCAAGCTTGGCGTGCTGTTCAGTGTGCTGCTTATCTTGTGCTTTGCCTTTGGCTTCAATGGCTTGCAGGCCTTCAATGCCTGCTCGGCGCTGGAATACTACATCCCCGACTATCAGACTAATGGCGTGGCGGTTGCTTGCGGTATTGCATTGGCTTTGCTGACGGCTGGCGTTATCTTCGGCGGCTCGAAGCGCATCAGTGTTATCACCTCGGTAATTGTGCCGGTTATGGCGCTTGCTTACATCGCCATTGCTTTGTGGACGACAATTAGCAACATCACGTGGCTGCCTGCCGTGTTTGGCCTGATGTTCCAAAGCGCGTTCGACTTCCAGTCTATCGCTGGCGGCTTTGCGGGTTCGGTTGTGATGCTGGGTATCAAGCGCGGTTTGTACTCCAACGAAGCCGGCATGGGTTCTGCTCCGAACGCCGCTGCTACGGCAAGCGTTTCGCATCCGGCCAAGCAGGGCCTGGTGCAAAGCCTGTCTGTGTACATCGACACCATCCTTATTTGCACCTGCTCGGCCATGATGGTTCTCGTGTTCTACGTGCAAGACCCCGAGGCCGCAATGGCGCTCAACGGCATGCCGCTTGTGCAGATGGCTGTGAATAATGCGGTGGGCCCAATTGGCATCCACTTCATCACCTTCGCTATTTTTGCGTTTGCCTACTCAAGCCTTATCGGCAATTACTTCTACGCTGAAAGCAATTTCCGCTTCATCAAGAACGACAGCAAGACGGCGCTTATCGTGTTCCGCTTAGCTTGCCTGGTTGTCATTTTCTACGGCGCGGTGAATAGCTTCGATTTGGCGTGGAACTTAGCTGATATCTTCATGGGCTTTATGGCGCTGATGAATTTGATTGCCATCTTGATCTTGGGCAAGTGGGCAATTGCAGTGCTGAACGATTACTCAGAGCAAAAGAAAGCTGGCAAAGACCCGGTGTTTGTAGCTGAAAGCATTCCTGGTCTGCCTGCAACCGAGTGCTGGCACTACGATGAGGTGAAAGATTTCGGCGAGGCTCCAGTAAAGGAATGCTTCGAGGAATCGGCCGACTTGGAAGTTGGTAAAGACGCCTCAACCCCTGCTAAATAGCAGGATAGCGCGCTGTGTGTGCCGCGCGTGCTGCGAAGACAAAAGCAGGACAAAGGTAAGACAAAAGAGATACTTCTAATGTCTTAATGCCTTGGCGGTATTTGCAAAATATCCGCGTCGGCTTTTAGCTAATGACGCTTTGTTTGCTTCCATAGATTAATACGTCGAATGGCGCCCGCTCTTTTGAACGGGCGCTGTTTGGTTTTAGGTGTGAAAATGAATCGCCAAGGTGGAACGTGAGGGTTGACCATAAAATAGCAACACTTTACAATTAACGAGAATCAGGGAAGGGGTTCTATGCCAAAAGAGCAGGAAGTGCGCGAGGTAGTAAGACGGCTTCGCAAAGAGGGATGGTGCGAGCGGCCTGGAAAAGGCAGCCATGTCGTTTTTTCGAAAGGCGATGCTCGCGTGGTTGTTCCAACCGCGAAAAGAGAAATACCACTTGGGACGTACAGAAATATAGCGAAAGCAGCAGGATGGTTTAGGGGGTAAGAATGGGTAAATATATATTTCAAGCGATTATGACTCCGGCTGAAGAGGGCGGATTTGATGTTGAAATTCCTGATCTGCCTGGTTGCTTTACGTATGGTGAAGATATCAACGATGCGGCATTTATGGCCGCTGATGCTGCAAAAACTTACGTGGCAACACTTTTGGCCGATGATGCCGACGTTCCCGCAACAACGACGCGCTCTGTTCCCGTTGGCTGCGAAAGTGTACACGTGTTTTTTGAAACTGATGAGTCATATATTGTTGAGGGGCCGGTTGTTTCTGCCGCCGATGCTGCACGTATGCTTGGCGTTTCCCCTGGTCGTGTGACACATATGATCGACTCGGGCATTTTGGATGGCTATCGGCGTGGTAGGCGCACGTGGGTTAGCGAGGCGTCAGTTCGAAAGCGTATGGAATCTAAGCCGCGTCCGGGTCGCCCTACACTGCAGGCGTAGGCTGATTGTTTGCGCATGCTGTAAATGCAATTCGTGCCTTTTTTAGATTCTACTTGCTTTATCACTCTACTGTGCTAAAGTGGCAACACGAATAAGCCGCTGTTTCGATACGACAACGTGTGATGAAGCGCAGCAAAGCTTTGATTTTCGGTACTGCGGTTTGTTTGGGCAACGTCAATTTTCGGTGCTGCGGTTTGTTTGGTTTTCACAGAAGCACGAAGTGACCAGCTGCGAACAGTGAATGCTAAGCGGGGCTAATTTGTTTTCGCATACGTTGTAGTTGTCAGGCTTTTCGCCTGGTGCGGTAGTTGCGCGGCGTTTTGGCTGGTAATGTGTGCGTTGTGATAGGTGAGTAATGTCCGCAAGAAAGGCGGGGTGCAGAATATGAATTACGTGACGCCATCGGGTTTTCGCGATGTGCTGACCGACGAGGCGGTATTGCGCGAGCAGGCCGCACGCGCAGTGACCGACAACATGGCAAGTAAAGGGTATTTGCCGGTTGAAACGCCCACGCTTGAAGTGATGGACGTTATGTCTGCAGGTGGACGCTTGCCAGGCATGCCGTTTAAGTTCTTCGATGCGCGCGGTGATCTTCTAACCATGCGCCCCGATGTTACGCTGCAGATAGCCCGCATGTGCGCGACGCGCTTGGCAGGCCAGCCTGGTCCGTTCCGTTTCCGTTATATGCAACGCGTGTTTCGTGAAGCTGAAGGCCAGACGCAGGCGGAGCCGCGCGAAAATACGCAGATGGGCGTCGAGCTTATAGGCGTTGCTGGCGCCGATGCCGATGCCGAGGTTGTCGGTTTGTTGGCGGAATCGCTCAAACTTGCTGGCGTGCAGGATTTCAAGATTACTCTGGCATCGGTTGGTGTTCTGCGTGCGCTGCTTGGTGCAAGTGGAGCGCCCGATACGTGGCGCCAAGCCGTGCTTGATGCGTACCATGATTCCAATTTTGTGAACTTGGACAATTTGACTGCCTCTGAAGGTTCGCAGGGTGTGCCGCCGGTGTTCGCTCAGGCCATTGGCAAGTTGGCGCGTATTCGCGGCGGGCGTGAAGCTATTGCAAGCGTGCGTGAATTGGTGGCACCGCTTGGTTGTGAAGCGGGTCTTGATAGCCTCGAGGAAGTCTGTGATTTACTTGACGGTAACGGGCTTGGCGACTGCATCCAGATTGATTTTTCGGTCATGAGCTCGTTTGATTACTACACGGGCATTGTATTTGAGGCATACGCGCCCGGTTTTGGATCACCGCTTGGCTCGGGCGGCCGCTATGACAACACTATCGGTGCATATGGCGAAGGCCGCCCGGCTGCAGGGTTTGCGTTCTTCTTGGAACGCGCTATGGCTGCAGCTGCTATGGAAGACGAACGCGCTGCTGGAGCGGCTGGTGCGGCAGGTGCGGCAGGTAACGACGTTGCTGGTGCGGCTGGTGATAGTGCGGCTATCGCTTCCTCAGCCATACCCGTACGTCCCTTACGTATTGCTGTGCCAAAAGGCTCGCTCAACGCCGACTCTATCGCATGCTTGGCTGCTTGCGGGCTTGACGTTACTGGCCTTGAAAACCCTGGTCGTCAGCTTATTATTCGCAACCCTGGTGTTGAATACATTATCGTTCGCCCCTCTGACGCGCCTGCATTCGTAGAACTAGGCGCGGCCGACTGTGGCATTTGCGGCGAAGATTCGCTTCTGGAAGCTCAGCCCGATGTGGTAGAACTTGCTGATTTGAAGTTCGGTGCCTGCCGCTTCATTGTGGCCGAACCCGAAGGTGCCGCCGAGGCAACTGCCGAACACTACCGCCGTTTAGGGTCCATCCGCATCGCCACGAAGTATCCCAACATTACGCGTGCGCATTATGCGAAGACGGGTACGCAGGTTGAAATTGTGAAACTTCACGGCAACATTGAGCTGGCACCATTGACAGGGCTTGCCGAGCGCATTGTTGACATTACAGCAACAGGCACCACGCTTCGCGAGAATAACCTGGTCATCGTGGAAGATGTGCTGTCTTCCACGGCGCGATTCTTCGCGAACAGTTGCTCGTTGGCAACAGATTCGCGTGTGGTGGAACTTGCCGACCGTATGCGCGAGGGCGCTGCGGCGGGTAAGTGGGAGGCTACGGTTATCGCCGGTGGGGTTCAAAGTCCTCCCGATGCGAAGGCATAAGGGTGGCTGCAATACGCGTTCGACCTGCGTATAATGTCATTCGCGAAATGTAAGTCAGCTCATGAGGGCTAACCGCGGTCGGCAGCAGCTGGCCTGCAATTTTAGGTAAGACATGACGGTCAAGAAAGAAGGAACCATGCGTCGCGTCATTCTGAATAAAGACGAGAAATTCTCCAACAAGCACCTTAAGCGCACAGGCGCGTTCAACGCCCGTGCTATGGAGGCAGCAACCAACATCATCGAGCAGGTACGTGAACAGGGCGATGCTGCTCTGCGCGAACTAACCGCAAAGTTTGATGGTGTGGAAATCGCCGACTTCCGCGTGCCGGCCGAGGCTATTGCCGCAGCAGCCGACAAGGTTGACGATGCAACCGAGCAGGCGCTTATTAAGGCTGCCAAGCAGATTCGCGAATTCCACGAGCGTCAGGTTAAGCAATCTTGGATTTCTGTGCGTGAAGACGGCGCGATGGTTGGCGCGAAGGTCACCCCGCTTGAGTCCGTGGGTATCTATGTTCCCGGCGGTCGTGCGCTGTATCCGTCAACCGTGCTGATGAACGCCTTGCCCGCTGCTGTTGCTGGCGTTGAGCGCATTGTTTGCGTCACCCCGCCGACCAAAGACGGCACCATCGACCCGGTCGTGCTTGAAGCTTGCCGCTTAGCTGGCGTTACTGAGATTTACACGGTCGGCGGCGCACAGGCTGTTGCCGCGCTCGCATATGGCACCGAATCTATCGAGCCGGTTGCCAAAATCACTGGCCCGGGCAATGCATTTGTGGCCGCCGCGAAGAAGATTGTATCCGGCGATGTGGGCATTGATATGATTGCAGGCCCCTCTGAGGTATGTGTTGTAGCTGATGAAACGGCAGATCCGGCAATGGTCGCTATTGATCTGATGGCTCAGGCTGAACACGACCCGCTGGCTAGCTGCTATTTGGTCACGTTTGACGAGGCATACGCCGATGCGGTGGAAGCTGCAGTCGAAGGCCACATGAAGTCTTCCACACGTGCTGAAATTACTACTGCTTCCTTGGCTGACCAGGGGCTTATCGTTATCTGCGATTCAATGGAGCAAGCCATTCAGTCTGTGAATGTTATTGCACCCGAACACCTAGAGCTGCACTTTGACGGCGCAATGGACCAGCTTGGTGCTATTCGCAACGCCGGTGCTATCTTCGTAGGCGAGTGGACCCCGGAAGCTATCGGTGACTACGTTGCCGGTCCGAATCACACGTTGCCGACTGGCGGCACAGCTCGCTACGCATCTCCGCTTTCCACCGACGAGTTCATTAAGCACTCGTCCATCATCAAGTATTCGGCGAAATCGCTAGCAAACGACGCCGACGCGGTTATCGCCATTGCCCGTCACGAGGGCTTATGGGCACATGCCCGCAGCGTTGAACTGCGCAAGAACCTGGTGGAAACTGGCAGCATCTACGGCCTGGAGGGCGCCGATGAATAGCGTTCGCGCATCTGCTCCGCAGCTGGCTGACATCACGCCCTACGACCCGAAGTATCTGCCTGCTGAGGCTTACCTTTCGGCGAACGAGAACCCTTGTGATGTTGCGGCTGAAATTCGCCAGGAAGTTAAGCGCGAGCTGAACAAGGTCCAGTTCAACCGCTACCCTGACCCGCTGGCTAACGAATTGCGCGACATGATCGCCGAAGCTAACGGCCTTGACCGGGACCAGGTGCTTATGGGTAACGGTGGCGACGAGCTGCTGTTCAACATCGCGTTGTGCTGGGGTGGTCCGGGGCGCAAGTTTCTGAATATGCCGCCGACGTTTTCGGTGTACGAGAACAATGCGCAGCTGACGAACACCGAAGTGGTGAATATTCCGCGTCGCGCTGACTATTCCATCGACGAGGAAGCGGTGCTTGCGCGCGTGGCCGAGGGCGACATCGATTATGTGATTGTGACCAGCCCAAATAACCCTACCGGTGATTTGGCTGACGACGCTTTTGTACTGAAACTGCTTGAGGCGACCGATGCACTCGTGCTTGTTGACGAAGCGTACTTTGAGTTTTCGCGTGGCACCATGCGCCCGTATCTGGCGCAGCATAAAAACCTGCTCATTTTGCGTACGTTCTCCAAAGCGTTTTCGCTCGCGGGTGTTCGCATGGGTTACTTCCTTGGAAACGCCGAGGTCATCCGCGAGTTTTTGAAGGTTCGCCAGCCGTATTCGGTCGACGCGGTGTCGCAAGCTATCGCGCGCGTCATTTATCGCAACCGCGCGAAGTTTGAGCACGGCATCATGCAGATTATTGACGAGCGCTCTCGTGTGTACGAAGCGCTGAACGCTATCGAGGGCGTGACGGCGTACCCGTCGCAGGCTAACTACATCCTGTTTCATGTGGAAGGTGCCGACGTCGTTTGGCAAAAGCTGTATGACCAGGGCATTTTAGTGCGCGACTTCAGTCATGCCCCGCTAATGGAGATGTGCTTGCGCGTGAGCATTGGTAGCCCCGAGGAGAACGACCGCTTCTTAAACGCACTGCGAGCGATTATTGCCGAGCGTTAAGGGCCCGGCAGAATATTAAACGCTGAATGTAGTGGGCTGACCAGTGGGCCACCGACCAATTGATAAACGTTACATTCCTACGTTTACCTGCGATTTTGTAGAAAGGAAAGTCATGAGCGAAAGAGTTGCACGCCTTGCGCGCACGACGAAAGAAACCGATATCGAGCTGTCGCTTGACCTTGATGGCACCGGCACCACCGATGTCGAGACTGGCATCGGGTTTTTCGACCACATGCTGACAGCGTTTGGCCGCCATGGCCTGTTTGACCTGTCGGTTCGCGCAACGGGCGACCTAGAGGTTGATGGCCATCATACGGTTGAAGATACCGGCATTGTGCTTGGTCAGGCCTTCGCTCAGGCGCTTGGTGATAAGCGTGGCATTCGCCGTTATGGCGATATTGCACTACCTATGGATGAAGCTCTTATCCAAGCCGCAGTTGATATTTCCGGGCGCGGCGCATTGTATTGGGAAGCCGACGTACCGCCTGTTATGGTGGGTGCGTTTGATGCGACGCTTGCGAAGGAATTCTTTATCGCATTCGCTGCGAATGCAGGTGTGACCTTGCATATTCGCGAACTTGCTGGCGAAAACACGCATCATGTAATCGAGGGCATGTTTAAGGCGGTTGCCCGTGCGATGCGCGAAGCCTGCGAGGCCGACCCGCGTATGGGTGATGCGTTGCCTTCGACGAAAGGCGCGCTGTAAGTCATGATTGCCGTCGTTGATTACAAGAAGGGTAACCTCCTGTCGGTCGAGCGTGGCCTGCGCGCAGTTGGCGCCGACGCTCGCATTACCGCAGACGTGGCCGATATTGCTGTTGCAGACGCTATTGTGCTTCCTGGCGTGGGTGCTTTCGCTGATGCCGCTGCCACAATGGAAGAGCTTGGCCAGATGCAGGCCATTCGTGACCGCTTGGCCCAAGGCGTGCCGTTTTTGGGCATATGCCTGGGGCTTCACCTGTTGTTCGAAGAGGGCACTGAAGGTGCAGGCGCTGCTGCCGGCGCTGCCGAAGGCGTAGGGCTGGGCGGCGCTGGCGCTGCTGCCGGCGCTGCTGCCGGCTCGGGCGCAAACGGCGAGGGCAACTCGCGTGGCCTTGGTGTGCTGCCCGGTTGCGTCGACCGCATGCCGGCCACAGATGCGAGTGGCAACGCATTCAAAGTTCCTCATGTCGGCTGGAACACTGTTGATTTCGATGCGGAAAGCGATGCCAGCGACGTGTGTCCGCTGTTTGAAGGCATTGACCCAGGCACCTACTTCTACTTCACGCATAGCTATATTTCCCCTGATAGCGCAGCAACTGTTGCGCGCACCACGCATAGCACTACGTTTCCGTGCGCGGTGCAACAGGGCAACATTTTCGGCACGCAGTTTCACCCGGAAAAAAGCTCCGACGCCGGCGCGCGCGTGCTGCAGAACTTCGTGAACTTTGCGAAAGGGGCGTGCTAGCCATGTACCTGCTTCCTGCAATCGACATTTTGGGCGGAAAGGCCGTTCGCTTGGCGAAAGGCGACTATGCCCAGGTCACCGTGTATAACGATGACCCAGTAGCGCAGGCCCGTATCTTTGAAGAACAGGGCGCAACCTGGGTGCATGTGGTCGATTTGGATGGTGCGCGCACGGGCGATCCTGCGAACATCGCAATCGTTGAGCGCATCGTGCGTGAAACGTCGCTCAATGTGGAAATTGGTGGCGGCATTCGCAGCTTGGAAACGCTAAAGCGTTTGGCCGACGTTGGTGCCGCCCGTATGGTTTTGGGAACAGCCCTGGTAAACGACCCCGAGCTCGCTCGCGCAGCCGTTGCCGCGGTTGGTGGCGACCGATTGACTGCTGGTATCGATGCAAAGGGTGGGGAAGTGGCCGTTTCGGGCTGGATCGAGGGTTCAGGTGTTGCTGCAACTGACCTTGCCCGTGCAATGAGCGAAGCCGGTTTCAAGCATATTGTGTATACCGATATCGCCCGCGACGGCATGCAAACTGGCCTTGATGTGCAGGCGTATGTGCAGATGGCGGAGGCGTTTAGGCATCCGGTTATCGCGTCGGGTGGTGTGGCTTCCGTGGATGACATCAATCGTTTAGCGCCCGTCGCCGCATCCATCGAAGGCGTGATCACCGGCCGCGCGGTGTATGAGGGCACGCTCACCGTCGCTGAAGGTGTGGCCGCGTGCAAGGAGGCTTCGAAATGCTAGCGAAACGCGTGATTCCCTGCATGGATGTCAAAGACGGCCGTGTGGTTAAGGGCGTCAACTTTGTGAACTTGCGCGATGCAGGTGACCCGATTGAGCTGGCACAGCGCTATGACGAACAGCGCGCCGACGAGGTCATTTTCCTTGACATTACCGCTACTTCTGACAAGCGTGAAACTACGGTTGACCTGGCCAGTCGCGCAAGCGCCGAGCTGCATCTTCCGTATTGTGTCGGCGGCGGTTTTCGCAGTGTTGCTGACATTCGCCGCATGATTGCGGCCGGTGCCGATAAGGTTTCGGTGAACTCGGCTGCTGTGGCAAATCCGCAGCTTATTACCGACGCAGCTGCTGCTTTTGGCACGCAGGCGATTCTGTGTGCCATCGATGCGAAGCAGTGCGCGGGCAACCCCAATAAATGGGAGGTGTACGTGCATGGTGGGCGTACCGCTACTGGCATCGATGCGGTGGAATGGGCCGCTGAGGCCGCACGTCGCGGTGCCGGCGAAATCCTTCTGACCAGCATGGATCGTGATGGCAGCAAAGACGGCTTCGACTGCGCGCTCACCCGCGCTGTTGCCCGCGCAGTGAATATTCCCGTTATCGCGTCCGGAGGCGTTGGTAAGTTGGAGCACTTTGCTGAAGGTGTTATCGAAGGCGAAGCCGATGCGGTGCTGGCGGCAAGTGTTTTCCACTTTGGGGAACTGACAATTCGCCAGGTCAAGGAATATATGGCATCGCAAGGCATCCCCGTGCGTTTGTAGGCGTTTTGTCTCATGCGCGCCATTCTCTGACGTCTTTTCTGCTTTCGAACCGCTACTTGAAAGGCATTCCATGCAAGTCGAAATTCCCCAGCTCACTTATAACGCCGACGGCCTTATTCCCTGCATCGTGCAGGATGTGGAAACCCACGAGGTGCTGATGATGGCATGGATGAACGCCGAAAGCCTGGCGATGACACTTGAATGCGGCGAGACGGTGTTTTGGAGCCGAAGCCGCCAGGAAATTTGGCACAAGGGCGCTACCAGCGGAAACACGCAAAAGATAGTCGAATTGCGTTACGATTGCGACGCCGACACGCTGCTTGCGTTGGTGCATCCGGCCGGCCCTGCTTGCCACACCGGCGCAACTAGCTGTTTCTTCGAAACACTTAAGACTTTCAGCTAAGAAGTGTGTTGCGCCTGTCGGCGCTCTTTAATACAGGCCGAGCTTTCGCTCGACTCTACAAAAACAGGGGATTGACCTACGAAACGTGAGGTTGACCTGCGATAAGACTTCGTGGGTGCGAGCGTTAGCCCGCACATCAATAGGCGCTCGCGCAGCGAGCGTCACACTCTTATTGATCGCGTGCGTTCGTGTCGCTTAAAAATAGCGTCACCCTTAGTTGCGCTTCAAATCCCGTGGTAACAAATGTTACTTTTGGGTGACTTTATGCCCAAAATAGATAGTTCTTTCTAACTTTTTCTCTTGACGAAGGCCCTCGGGGGGGGGTACATTGTCAAACGTAAATTCTGGTTTACCAGTGGTGACTTGCCTGATAGCAATAGGCATTTAACCTTCGCTAACAATAAGTTTTCCGTGGTAACCAGGAGTTTCTTCCTTAGCTTAAAAGCCCGGGCAGGGGCGTGCGAATTGCACGTACCTGTCGGGCTTTGCTTGGTTGTAGGGACTGAAAAGCAAAGGAAGAAACAGGACAGTAAGAAACGTAAGGAGGAAAAAGTGAAAACTTGGAGCAGGGGCTCCGTCTCCAACAAGATCATGTCGTGCTTGCTCGCGGCAGTGTTGGTCACGGGCCTGAACCCCGGCGCTTCATGGGCTAAAACGTCCGATGAAGCTCAAAGCTCACAGGGCCAGTCCCAGTCGCAGAATCAGGCGCAGCAGGCGCCTGAGGCTAGCGCGCAGGGCCAGTCCGAAGCACAGCAAAGCGAAAGCGACGCCGCGCTTGCAACTATCATGTCGTCGGCAGACGATGCTGCTGCAACCGCGTCCGAGGCCAGCGCTGGCACCGACGCCGTCGCCGCTGCATCTGCAGCAGCTGCAGCGCAAACCGCCGACAGCAAGGACGCAACGCTTGAGGCCGGCACCTACACCGTAACGGCGAACTTGGTGATGCCCGGCAAGTACAACCCCGTGCTTTCGGGCGTTGACGTGTATGCTAACAGCGCCAATAACCCGTTTGGTCCCACGCTTGACGAAAACGATGCGGCAACGGTGGAAAAGGTGGTTCCAAACACCGCCGAAAGCATGAACGCCACGCTGTATGTTGACGCCAGCGGCAACAAGACGCTTATTTTGCCGGTGAAAAACCCCGTGTTCATTCTGCGTGATCTTGGTACCTGCGACACCATGACTAACATCCAAGTTGAGCAGGTGACCGCAACCAAGTGGCGTGATTATGCGTACGGCGAACAAGACGAAAGCGGTACATCAACCGGCTATGACGGCACTTACGGTAGTGCATCAACGCGTATTCATAAGATCTCCTTCGGTTTAACCGACACCGAAACCACCGGAACTGCTTCATACAACTTCAAGAACAGCAAAATGCTTGCTGTACCCTTGGGTTTTGCTATTGAACCGGTTGGTGACATTGCCCTAACGCTTTCGGTGGATTACAGCACGCTTCAGAAAACGAGCACCGACACAACTGTTCCCACTCTTCAAACCGAGAAGAAGGTGGTGAACACCCCGAAGACCGTTGACCGTTTCTATAATGGCGAGGAACAGGAAGGCCTTCTGGTTTGTGCGGCTGGCTCCGAGGCACAGGGCTTTAAGGTGACCGAAGGTGAAGCGAACGCAACTGAACTTGGTTCGCACAAGGTAACGGTTTCGCTGGTTAGCGACGATTACGTTTGGGCCGACGGTACAACCGCACCGAAAACGCTAACGTGGAATATGAACAAGACGAAGCTCACCGTTACCTATGCAGGCGAGTCTGTCCATGTGGGCGAGACCCCCGAGCTCAAACTGACGGTCGAAGGCTTCCTTGAGGGCGATTCCGCCGAAACCGCAAAGGGCTACGTTGCCCCGAGCATTAAAACGTACGACACCAGCGCTGTGGGCCAGTACGAGCTTGTGGCCGAGGGCGGCCAGGCCGATATCTACGATTTCGAGTATGTGCCAGGCATCCTGAACGTCACCAACGACACTCTTACCACCGCGGTGCCCTCGCCTAAAGAGGGTCTTGCTTACACGGGCGTTTCCCAAGATGGTTTCGCTGACAGCATTAAATACGAGGTTGTATCTGGCGGCAGCGCTGTTGATGCAGGCACCTATACGGCCCAGATCAAGCCAAAGACCGGCTACGTGTGGGAAGATGGCACGCAGGATACCGTAAGCGTTGAGTGGTCCATTGCCAAGGCTGAGCTGAAGGCTTACAGCTACTTAGTTCAAAAAGCCAACGAGCTGCATGTGCCCACCGCCGACGAAGTTCTTGCGAACCTGACCTACGAAGGCCTCGTGAACAACGAAACGGCAGAAACGGCGAAGGGCTATGTTGCCCCAACGTATAAGGGTGTCGTGTACCCTTGGGACGCTTCCCTTGAGCGCTTCATTACCGACGATAGCGGTATAGAAGCCGAGAATGGTTACAAGATTGTGTTCGAGGGCGGAAGCTTCGATAACTACACGGTTACGTGGGATTACAACACGTACCTTTATGGAACGCACACCATTCAGTCCAATCGCTTGTACACCTGCATGAGGGAAGCAAGCGTTCCGGCGGAAAACACCACCATTACTTACAATGGTGATACGCAGTTCATTGTGCAATCTGTTTCCGGTGGGTATGCTTGGGTTTCTGCTGTGCCAGGGTATCCAAATGTGGCGCAGCTGAATGCCGGTAGCTATACCACCAAGGTTGAGCCGATGTACCCATGGCCCGACGGAACTTTTGATGCCGTTGACGTTTCCGGCACTATTGAACCAGCTACCTTGAGCGCATCGTATTCAGGTGAAACTAGCAAGCAAGGCACAACGCCTAAGCTTGAGGTAACGGTTGAAACCTCAGACGATTGGGAAGGCTGGGAAGAGCCTACTGAGCTTGAGAACTACGTTGCCCCAACCATCGCTGTCCCCGAGGGCTACAACTCTTGGGAAGAAGTACCCGCGGGCACCTACGAACTGACGCCTGCCAAAGGCGACGCTGGTAGCAACTACCAGTTCGAATACACCGCAGGTACGCTGACAGTGCTTCCAGCCAGTGAATATGTTGACGTTGAAAGCGTGAGCTTCGACAAGACGTCCATCAGCATGACCACGGCAGAAGGCACGCCGACCATCACTGCAACGGTGCTGCCCGAAAACGCAACCAATGGCAGCGTTCGCAAGTGGAGCTCTAGCGACCCGAGCGTGATTTCCGTTACCGAAGATGGTTCGATGTATGTGCGCAAGGGCGGTACCACAACCATTACGCTTGAAGTTGACGGCAAGAAGGCAAGCTGCGATATCACCATCAAGCAGCTGTTCGTAACGGAGTGGCCCGGCAGCGAAACCGGTACATGGACTAAGGTCTACGATGGCACGGACTCGCGCCCCGAGGCACCGGAAGGTACCTACTGGGACGAAAATTGGGTGCCTTCAGAGGGAGGATTCACTCATTGGGGTTCTTCCATTGTTTACCTTAACCTTGAAAACGGTTACTACTGGCCTGATGGCGACAACTGGAGCAGGCAGAGGGTCCAATGGGAGGTTACAGAAGCTCCGCTGACCGCTTCCTACGCTGGCGAGACCATTACCGCTGGTGAAACCCCGAAGCTCGAGGTAACCTACGATGGCTTCGTTAACGGCGAAACAGCGGAGACCGCATACAAGTTCACCGCTCCGACGTTCGCCATCCCCGAGGGCTACAGCTCTTGGGAGGAACTGCCCGCCGGCACCTATGAGCTCACCCCCGCAAACGGCAGCGCTAACGACTACGACATCACCTACCAGTCCGGCACGCTGACGGTTAAGGGCGAGGCCGAGGCACCCGTTGCGGCGAGCGACCTGGTGTATAACGGCTCCGAGCAAGTTGGCGTTGCGGAAGGCGCTGGCTACACGCTTTCCGGCGACGCGAAAGCCACCATCCCCGGCACCTATACCGCCACCGCCACGCTGATGGACGGTTGCACCTGGACCGATGGCACTACCGAGCCTAAGGTAATCACCTGGTCGATGGCTGCGGGCGATTACACGGGTCTTGTTGCCGGTACCTACACCGTGTCGGCGAACCTGGTGATGCCCGGCAAGTACAACCCGGTGCTTACGGGCATTGACGTGTATGCGTGCAACCCGAACAACCCGTTCGGCCCCACGATTGACGAGAACACCGCGATCAAGGACACTATCAGCAACGCGGCCCCGACAACCGCCGTTGCCAACAACGCCACGCTCACGGTGGGCGCCAATGGCGGCTACACGCTGACCATGAACACGCCGAACCCCATCTTCACGCTGCAGAACGTCGGCGAAAGCCGTGACGGCGGCCTTTCCGACATCAAGGCCGAATACGTCACCGCAACGAAGATGCACGGCAATACAAGCACGTGGGAAGGTAAATACAGCCTTGCGGGCAATATAACCAGCCGTGTTCACAAGGTGCAGATGAGCATCGTCGAGCCCAGCAAGGCAACCGGCGAGGTTACCTACGAGCTGAAGAACTCGAAGATGTACGCCGTGCCGCTGTCCTTGGAATTCGACATCACCACCACGAGTGGCGATGCGGGCCCGTCGTTGAACTTCATCGTCGATTACGGCACTGCCAACAAGGTTAGCGACAGCACCGCGGCGGCAACGCTTGCTACCGATGCCACGGTGGTCAACATCCCCGAAGCGGTTGAACTTGACTACACCGGCAGCGAAGTTGAGGGCGTGTACACGAACGCCGGCTACGACCTGACCGGTGAAGCTAAGGCAACGGCGGCCGGCACCCATACCGCCACCGCCACGCTGAAGGACGGCTACGTCTGGTCCGACGGCACCACCGACGCTAAGACGATCGAGTGGAAGATTACCAAGGCGACACCTTCCTACGAAGCGCCGACCGACCTTACAGCCACATATGGTCAGACGCTGGCCGATGTGAAGCTGCCCGAGGGCTTTAGCTGGCAGGACGACCCCGCGACTTTCGTGGGTAATGCTGGTACGAACACGTTCAAGGCGAAGTTCACGCCTTCCGATACGGCTAACTACAACGTGGTCGAGGACATCGCGGTTGCTATCACGGTAAGCGCTATCAAGGTTGCTGCCCCTGAGGCTGCGACCGACCTGGTGTACAACGGCTCCGAGCAGACGGGCGTTGCGGAAGGCGAGGGCTACACGCTTTCTGGCAACACGGCTACCAAGGCCGGCACCTATAAGGCCACAGCCACGCTGAAAGATAACTACGTCTGGGCCGACGGCACGAGCGAGCCAAAGGTTATTGAGTGGTCCATCGCGGCCGCCGAGCCTGAGCCTACGCCAGATCCTGAGCCGGATTCAACTCCAACCCCGACTCCTGATCCAGAGCCCGCACCCGAGCCTTCTTCTGACCCTGTTGTGTTTGAGGATGTTGACTACAACAATCCCGACTGCAAGTGGTACGTTGACGGCGTGAATTTCTGCGCCTCTAAGGGTCTTATCAAGGGCTACTCTAACCTTGATGGCAACCCGACTGGCTACTTCGGTGTGGGTAACACGCTGACGCGCGCCGAGCTTGCTGTCATTTTGTGGCGTCACTTCGAGCCTGAAGCCGCTGCAGCATATGACGAGGCTGCGACTGCTGCCGCCAAGGGTGTCACCTCCGCCAATGGCGTCTCCGTTTCCGGTATCGCTGACGGCGCGTGGTATACCGCAGCTGCCAATTGGGCAATTGAAAACGGTATCATTAACGGCTTTGAGCGTGCCGATGGCTCGCGTGACTTCGCGCCAGATACCGCGGTTTCCTTCGAGCAGCTGATTGCCATTATCGCTAATGCTTCCGGTGCTGACGTTGCCAAGGCGGATACCTCTGTGCTGGCCAAGTTCTCCGATGGTGCCTCCGTGAGCAGCTGGGCTGCGCCTTCGATGGCCTACGCTGTTGAGTCTGGCCTTGTGAGCGGCTATGACGGCAAGGTTATCGCCCCCGGTGAGGACGTCAAGCGTGAGCGCGTGGCAACCGTGCTTATGAACGCTTTTGAGAAGGGTGTGCTGAAGTAAAGTCAGCATATAGCCCTGGGACAGTGGGGACAGTCCCCACTGTCCCAAAACGCACGACTCGCAAGGGCTGCAAGACAGATGGGGACAGTCCCCACTGTCTCAGCCTTGCAACGAAAACGACCGTCCATGGACGGTCGTTTTTTCATTTTGCCAGCGACGCGCCTTCTGTGTCCTTCGAATGGGTGTCTGGTATTTCGCGCTTGCATCAGGCGATTGGATGCGCTACGCTGACTTCAGTTCTTTTCCATTCCGGAAGAAACCCTTCATATCAAACGTTCCCCACTACATATCTTCGCGCCACGTCTGTGCGCATTGTGGGCAACAACCCGAATCTACAAGGAGGAAAAAGGGTGAAGTTCTTTCTGGACACGGCTGACCTTGCCGAAATCGAGGAAGCTGCAAGCTGGGGTGCGCTCGCTGGCGTAACCACCAATCCGTCGCTGTATGCAAAAATCGGCGGCAAAATCGACGACTTCCACAACCACATGAAGCGTATTTGCGACATCGTGGGCCCTGACTGCCCGGTCTCGGCTGAATCTGTTGCTATGACGCGCGACGAAATTGTGGCTGACGGTCGCAAACTCGCAGAAATCGCACCGAACATTGTGGTGAAGGTCCCCACGATGGTTGAAGGCCTTGCCGCTACGCATACGCTGGCGCAAGAGGGCATTCCGGTGAACATGACCTTGTGCTTCTCTGTGCCGCAGGCACTGCTCGCAGCACGCGCAGGTGCTCGCTACATCAGCCCCTTTATCGGCCGCTTCGACGACATTTCCGAAGATGGCCTTGAGCAGGTTGAAAATATTGTTACCGCTATCAACAACTACGACTTCACTGCAAATACTTGCAATGGTGAACAGGTTGAAATCATCGCTGCATCTGTGCGCAGCGCAAATCATGTGACGCAAGCTGCACTGATGGGTGCCGATATTGCTACCGTTCCTTTCGCCGTCCTGAAGAAGATGGTCTTGCATCCGTTGACTGACCGCGGGCTGGATACCTTCATGAAGGATTGGGAGAAGGTCGCTAACGCATGAGTGAAGAAAAGACTGTAGCCGCAGCTGAGTCTGAGGCTACCGCCGAGCCGACTCGCCGTCCAGGTCGTCCGCGTAAGACTGCCGCTAAAGCAACTGGTGCTGCAACTAAGGCTGCTTCTGCGAAGAAAGCTTCTAGCGCAAAGGCAACTAAGGCTGCCAAAGCTGCAGCACAAGCTGATGAGGCCCCTGCAAAAAAGCGCCCGGGCCGCCCGCGCAAGAAGGCTGCCGAATCTGATGCTGCTGAGTCGGCAGCTGCAGCATCTGTAGCAGCGACAGAAGTTGCAGAAGCTACCGAAGCTGCTGAGACTAATGCGACCGCATCAGCCACGCCAACCGCAAAGCGTCGTGCGAGCCGCTCTCGCAAGAAGGAAGCTGATGTAGAAGGCACAGCCTCGGCTGACCAGGTTGCCGAACAGGCCGACAAGGGCGAACGCGCTGATGACCAGGCTGAAGCTGCACCTGCGCAGGCCGCGCAGGCTACCGAAGATGTAGCCCCTGGTCGCGCTGCACGCGCTGCTCGCACACCGCGCAAGTCGGTTCGCGCAGCAGGTGCTCGCGCCGCGCAAACTACGCAAACTGCGCAAAACGCTGAAGCTGCAGAAGGCGCCTCTGAGTCTTTCGTTAATGCCGAAGCTGATGCAAAGTCAGAAGCCGACGCAAAGTCTAAAACTGACAAGAACGACCAGCGTGAAGGCCGCAACAAGCGCGACCGCAACGAGCGTCGTAACAAGCATAAAAACCAAAATCGCGAGGTTACCCCTTCAGTCACGAAGGAAGGCCTTGCCGAAATGAAGGTTGCTGATTTGCGTGCAAAGGCTGCAGAGCTTGAGGTTGACGTTGCCGGCTTAAAGAAAGCCGAGCTTGTTGACGCGGTTTACGATGCAGCCATGAAGGCTGAAGGCTTCATTGAGGTTTCCGGCATTCTTGACATCATGCAAGACGGCTATGGCTTCTTGCGCACAAGCGGTTATCTGCCCAGCGAGACCGACTGCTATGTTGGCACGTCGGCTATTCGCCGCAACGGCCTGCGCAAGGGCGATATGCTTACTGGCACTACGCGCCCGGCTCGTCCGAACGAGAAATATGCAGCGTTGCAAAAGATCGATACTGTCAACGGACTACCGCTTGAACAGGCAAAATCCCGCGTACGCTTTGGCGATCTTACGCCGGTGTACCCTGACGAGTGTCTTACCATGGAACATGGCAAGCAAACCATCACCTCGCGTGTCATTGACTTGGTAAGCCCCATTGGTAAAGGTCAGCGCGGTCTTATTGTTAGTCCGCCGAAGGCTGGCAAAACTACCATTCTTAAAGACATCGCAGCTTCTATTAGTGCGAACAACCCCGAGGTGCATCTAATCTGCCTGCTGGTTGACGAGCGCCCCGAGGAAGTTACCGACATGCAGCGCTCCATCAAGGGCGAGGTTGTTTCCTCTACCTTCGACATGCCCACAGAAAACCACATTCAGGTTTCCGAACTGGTTATTGAGCGCGCAAAACGCCTGGTCGAACAAGGTCGCGACGTTGTGGTGCTGCTTGACAGCCTGACGCGTCTGGCTCGTGCCTACAACCTGGCACAGCCTGCTTCTGGCCGTATTCTTTCCGGTGGCGTTGATTCTACGGCGCTGTATCCGCCCAAGAAGTTCTTAGGTGCGGCTCGTAACATTGAAGGCGGCGGCAGCTTGACCATTCTAGCTTCCGCGCTTGTCGAAACCGGTTCGAAGATGGATGAGGTTATCTTCGAAGAATTCAAGGGCACCGGCAACATGGAACTCAAGCTTGACCGCAGCCTAGCCGACCGCCGAATTTTCCCGGCAATCGACCCGGTGGCGTCTGGTACCCGCAAGGAAGACTTGCTGCTCAATCCGCAAGAAGCGCCGCTTATCTGGGCTGTTCGCCGTATTTTGGCGAATACCAACAACACCGAGCGCGCCATGGATATGCTCATCAAGTCGCTTAAGCGCACCGACGACAACGCCGAGTTCCTTATGCGTACGGCGAAAAAAGCGCAGCATTCAGGCGGTAACAACGCCAACCTCGACCTGTAATCTTGCTTGGGCGCAGCATTTGCGCCCAAGCTTATAAGGAGTTAGCTTTTCGATGGCACAAGCGAAAAACGACAACAAAGCCACCACCTGGCCTGCCCGTGCGGTTGTCACGGCTGGCATGCCTTATGGCAACAAGCCTCTGCACTTCGGTCATATCGCTGGCGTGTTTGTACCTGCCGATTGCTTCGCGCGTTTTTTGCGCGACCGCATTGGTAGCGAAAACGTGCGCTTTATCAGCGGCACCGATTGCTTCGGTTCGCCCATTAACGAAGGCTACCGCAAGTTGGTAGAAGCTGGCGAATTTGATGGCACCATTAGCGAATATGTCGAGCGCAACCACAACATGCAAAAGGCAACACTCGATTCGTATGGCATTAGCCTAAGCGTTTACGAGGGTTCTAACATCGGCCATTGTGGGGAAGTGCATCAGCATATTAGCGAAGCCTTCATCAACAAACTCTACGAGAATGGCTACCTGCACAAACGCGCAACACTGCAGTTTTACGACACGCAGGCGAACACGTTTTTGAATGGCCGTCAGGTCGTGGGGCATTGTCCGGTGCAGGGCTGCAAGTCCGAACATGCCTATGCTGATGAATGCGACCTTGGTCACAGTTATGCTCCGGAAGATCTTATTGCACCGAAGTCGTCGCTTACGGGTACCACACCTGAAATGCGTCCGGTCGAAAACTGGTATTTCGACCTGCCCGCATTCGCTGAATTTTTGCGCGGACATGTGGCTTCCCTTGAAGCCGACCCTGAGGTGCGCCCGGTAGTTCCGCAGGTCATTAAGGAATTTTTGGAGCCGCCGGTCGTTTTCATCAAAAACGAACTCAAGGAAAGCTACGACGCGATTGCTGCACAGCTGCCCAAGCATTCTTTCCACGAAGCTGAAGGCGGCAAGCAGTCGTTCAGCATCGAATTTGACGACATTGATGCTCGTGATGCGGCACGCGATGTGCTCACCGGCGCCGGAATTCGTTTCCGTACGGGTAAAACGCTTGTGCCGTTCCGCATTACCGGCAACATTGAATGGGGTGTAAAAGCCCCGGTCATTGAAGGCCTTGAGGGGCTGACAGTGTGGTGCTGGCCGGAAAGTTTATGGGCGCCTATGAGCTTTACTATGGCCGTAAACGACAACCTTGGCCTGCCGCGCGGCAGCTGGCGTGATTTCTGGTGTTCGGAAGATGCCGAGGTCTACCAGTTCATCGGGCAAGACAACCTGTATTTCTACGGCGTGGCGCAGCCGGCGCTTATTGAGGCGCTGCGCCCGGGTGACATTCTGGTTGAAGGTGAAACTGACCAGCCGCTTCGTCAGACGAAGCTGGTGGCAAACCATCACATTCTGCTGGGGAATAAAAAGGCCTCGTCGTCGGGTTCGGTAAAGCCACCAACGGCAGACGAGCTGCTTGACTATTACACGCCCGAACAGCTGCGTGCGCACTTCTTGGCGCTTGGTCTTGATCAAAAGTCAGTTGGTTTTAAGCCGAAACCTTTCGAGCAAGACGAGGAGAAACGCAACAACCCGCGCTATGCCGACCCGGTGCTTAAAGAGGGTGCGCTTCTGACCAATGTGTTTAATCGCTTGGCCCGCAGTTGCCTGTATGAAGCAAAGAACAACTTCGAGGGCTACATGCCACTTGGGCAGGTTACGCCTGAAGTAGTTGCGCAGGCCCAAAAGGTCATGGCCGACTACGATGCGACCATGCATAAGGTCGAACTGCATTCCATCATGTCTATCATGGATACCTTTATCCGCTGGTCAAACAAGTATTGGACCGACAATATTCGCACGGCAGAGAAGGAAGGCGACGAAGCCCTTCGCCGTCAGACGCTTATCGACAGCTTTTATTTGCTGCGCATTTGCGCGTTGTTGATGCATCCGGTTGTGCCGACAGGCTGCGAGAAAATCTGCGACTACATGAGCTTCGAGTTCGACGATTTCTTTAGCTGGAATTACGACTTTGAAGGCTTAGATGAGTTGTGCTCGGCAACCGAACTTGAGGACGGGCGCCACCGCGTGCGAGAACTGCCTCCGCGCTTCGATTTCTTTGCCAAGCATCCCTCGCAGTTCAAGTAGTTTTTACTGGCGGCGCGCATGACTTGTAGTTGTGCGGCCGCCAGTTTTTAGTTGTGAGCCTGCTCGCTTTTCGTGGTTGTAAGGCCGTAAGCTTTAGTTCTGCGCCTACCAGCTTTTGTAACTGTGTGGCTGCCAGTTTTATTCAGCGCCTACCAGCTTTTCGTATCAGATAGGATTTCTTATGCATGTAGACCTTTTCTCCGACGGCGCTTCCCGTGGCAACCCTGGTCCGGGTGGCTACGGCTCCATCTTGCGTTTTGTCGATAGCAAGGGCACGACGCATGAAAAGGAATTCTCGCAAGGTTATGCCTGCACTACTAATAATCGTATGGAATTGCTTGGCTGCATTGTCGCACTTGAGGCGCTCAAACGTCCTTGCCATGTGATGGTGTATTCCGACTCGCAGTACTTAGTGAATGCGTTTAACCAGCATTGGGTTGATGGATGGTTGCGCCGTGGGTGGAAAAACGCGCAAAAGCAGCCCGTAAAAAATGTCGACTTATGGAAGCGTATGCTTGAGGCGAAAGCCCCCCATACTGTGGAATTCACCTGGGTAAAGGGTCATGCTGGCCACCCCGAAAACGAGCGCTGCGACCAGCTTGCAACCACTGCTGCCGACAACCCCGCAGGTCATCTTGAAGATACAGGCTTTAAAGGGGAATAGTAGGTGCAAGCGAAAGCCTGCATGCGAAAAGTTTTGCCATTGCATGGAACGTATACGGGAAATTGTTTGTAGGCGCGAGCGAAAGCTCGCGCATTAATAGACAAGCGCCGAAGGCGCGTCGCTAACTTACCCTTCGCAAGCTTGTACAATCAGCTGACGCAGCGGGTCAAACCCTGTGCGCTTTTCGCTTGAGGTAATAAGCATCGGTACATCTTCACCAAGCTGCATTTGGCGGCGCAGTAGCGCAGCTTGACGTTGTGCGGCAGAACGCGAAAGCTTGTCGGCTTTGGTCAGCACCACGGCAAAGGGCAGGTCAGCCTCTTGCAAAAAGTCAATCATGTTCAAATCTAAATCTTGCGCTTCGTGGCGAATATCTACCAGGCTTACCACCAGTGCAAAATTGCGGTCTTGGTTAAAGTAGCCTTCAATCAGCTCTGCCCAGCGGCCCTTTTCCGACTTTGCGACGCGTGCATAGCCGTATCCAGGCAGGTCAACAAAGCGTGCGGTATCAGTGGTGAAGAAATTAATCGTTGAGGTTTTTCCCGGCTTCTGCGAAACCTTCGCCAAGCTTTTGCGTCCAAATAGGGCGTTGAGCATCGACGACTTACCCACGTTTGAGCGCCCAGCAAACGCCACTTCAGGAAGCGTGGAGGGCGGTAGCTGCGATGAAATGCCAAACGATCGCTCGAAGGCTACATTGTTGAAATTCATATTGCTCCTTGCAATCGCTCGGTGATTATCGAGGGTAGGGGTGCGGCAAAATCCTGCGAATGCTTTACCCCGATTCGCCTTTGTTCATGGTAGCGGCATGCCATGGTGTCTGCGCATGGCGTTCACGATTTGCACAAATCTTGTATGCTGCAGCTTACCGTTGCCCCAAGTTTACTTACCGCTGGCCAAATTTATGGCCGCCATGGGTGACTTCTACCTGCGACCTGAGCGGACATCGGTGTTTCCCAAGGTGAAATTAACTATATCTAACTGGGATTTTTCGGTTAGACCAATTAAACTTACGTGAATAATTAAGTTAACCAGAATAAACGCAGGTAGGTATCAGAAATTTACAATTGACGAACCCCGCGAGCGGGACTATTCTAATGCCATTCGCAAGGCTAGCGAGCATGCATTTGGGCGTGCTTGCGTAAGGCGGGTTTCCCGCAAGAAAGGTGGTTCATTATGAATTTCCCGAAGAATGGTGGTTGGCTCATCGGTGCTGGTTTTCTGCTGGGCACGGTTGGTGTGAAGGCTGCAACCTCTCAGTCCGCAAAGAAGCTCTACGTTCAGGGCGTTGCTAAGGGTCTTCAGGCTAAGGCTGCTTACCAGGACGTTGTCGAGCAGGCTAAGTGCCAGGTTGACGACATCGTTGCTGAGGCTAACTACATCAACGAAACCGAAAAAGAAGAAGCTGCCGCTGCGAAGCCTGCTGCAAAGCCTGCAGCGAAAGCAGCTGCTAAAAAGACCGCTAAATAGCGTCTGATCAGCCATGAAGTATAAAATCGCAAATGAGCTTCCGGGCCGTTTGCGCGTGCAGCTTATCGGGCATGTTCCTTCTGAAGACCTAGACGCACTCTATCGCGTGCTCGGCCAGTGCCCCGATATCACAAAGTCGACGGTTTACCCGCGCATCGGCAGCATTGCCATTACCTATGCTGGCAGTAAAACTGCGCGCAACCGCGTACTCAAACATTTAACTGCAATTGACGCGCAGGCTATTGCCAAGGCCAAGTCGGGCTGTACGCTCGATTTGGCTCCGCGCACGCATTCGCTGTTGCTTGACCTCGCAGGTCTTGTGAGTGCGCACTTCTTGCGTCGCTGGTTTTTGCCGGCACCGCTTTCGACTGCTTGGACTATTTTCACGTACCGCAAGTTTTTGTGGGCAGCCCTAAAGTCGCTTGCGGCGGGCCGTTTAGATGTCCCAGTGCTTGATGCGGCCGCTATTGGCATTTCGTTTGCTAAGGGTGATCCGCGCACGGCTGGCGTGACTATGCTTTTGCTCAACGTCGGCGAAACGCTTGAGGAATACACGCGCAGTCGCTCGGAAGGCGCGCTTATTAACGCGTTGCTCGACTTACCTGAAACCGCGCAGCTTATTGAGGGCGACGTGGAAACGCAGGTTCCCGCGAACACTCTTACCGCAGGTCAGCGCATTGCTGTGCGCACTGGCATGCCGGTGAGCGTCGACGGCGTTGTGGTGTCAGGTACCGCGATGGTCAACCAGGCGGCGCTTACGGGTGAGCCTTTGGCTGTTGAGCGCACCGTTGGCGACGATGTGTTTGCTGGTACTGCAGTTGAAGATGGCGAAATTATCGTCGAGGTGAAGGCAAGCGAAGGCGACACCAAGTTGCGTTCTATCGTTAGCTTGGTTGAACGCACCGAATCGTTTAAGTCTGAAACTCAGTCGCGCATGGAACATCTGGCCGACCGCATTGTGCCGTGGAACTTCCTGCTCGCAGGTATCGTTGCACTCACAACGCGCAGCCTGGTGAAAACTTCGGCCGCGCTGATGGTCGACTATTCCTGCGCTCTGAAGCTTACCGGTTCGATTGCCGTGCTTTCCGCTATGAGCCAGTCTGCTCAGGCAGGTTTTACCGTAAAAGGCTCGCAGCATTTCGAAAATATGGCTGCTGCCGACACTATCGTCTTTGACAAAACTGGCACGCTTACCGAGGCAACTCCAGAAGTCGCCCAGGTCATTGCTGCGACAAATTGGGATACTGACGAGGTACTGCGTCTTGCAGCTTGCCTTGAAGAGCACTTCCCGCATCCGGTTGCGCGCGCTGTTGTGCGTGCTGCAGCCGATCGCAAGCTTGAGCACCGCGAACGCCATGCTGATGTCGAATACATCGTTGCGCACGGTATTGCAAGCTCGCTTGATGGCAAGCGTGTTGTTATTGGCTCGGAGCATTTCGTAGTAGGCGACGAAAAGGTGAAAATCACTGCCGCCCAGAAAAAGCGCATCGCAAAGGAAACTGAAGGCCTCTCGCCGCTGTATCTGGCGGTTGACGGTAAACTTGTTGGTGTCATCGGCGTGCACGATCCCATTAAGCCGGGCGTGCCCGAGGCGGTTGCCGAACTTCGCCGCCTTGGTTTTAAGCGTGTCATCATGCTTACCGGCGACAACGAGCGCACGGCAGAACGCGTTGCAGCGGAAGCGGGTGTCACCGAATTCCACGCGAACTTGCTGCCCGAGCACAAGTACTCGTTTATCGAGCAGCTGAAGGCTGAAGGCGCGCATGTGGTTATGGTCGGCGACGGCGTTAACGACGCTCCGGCACTTGCCTTAGCCGACGTGGGTATTGCCATGGGACAGGGCACCGCTGTTGCCAAGGAAGTAGCCGACATCACGCTTACCGGCGGCAACATGAGCGCTATCGTGTCGCTTCGCCGCATGAGCACAGGGCTGATGGAGCGCCTCAATGCAAGTTTCCAAGAGGTCATGCTTATCAATTCTGGCCTGCTTGCAACTGGTATTGCTGGCATCATCACACCCCAGATGTCATCACTTTTGCATAATGCTTCCACTATCACGCTTTCGATGCGAAACTCGAAAAAGTACGATGTGTAAGTAGAAAAGGGGCCGGTCGCAGTTTATTCACTGCCGGCTCCTTTGTTTTTGCGGGGCTGGCCATGTGCTGGCCCTTTCGTTTTGCGGGGCTGGTCATGTGCTGGCTCTTTCATTTTACGGGGCTGGTCATGTGCTGACTCTTTCATTTTTGCGCTACGTTTGCTTGTGCCGGCTCTTTGCCTTCCAAACATTTGACGAACCTGTGAGGTTCGCTATTTCAGCAAAATGCCCCCTTGCGCTACGCCCGGGGGCGTTGCTATACTTCGAGGGCTGTTTTTTATCACACATGCGTGTGCGACCCAGCCTGCTAGTGGCCAAAATGGTTGCGGGCTTTCGGGGATGACCACGCGCAGAGGACTAACGAATGGAGAAACAAATGGCTAAAATCAGCATTCAGACGCTGCTCGACGCGGGCGCGCACTTCGGTCATCAGAAGCGCCGCTGGAACCCCAAGATGAAGCCGTTCATCTTTGGCGCTCGTGGCGACATCTACATCCTCGACCTCAAGCAGACGCTCGTCGGCATGGACCAGGCATACACCTTCGTGTCCAGCGTTGCCAAAAACGGCGGCTCTGTTCTGTTCGTCGGCACCAAGAAGCAGGCTCAGGAAGCCGTTGCTGCTGCTGCTAACCGCTGCGGCATGCCTTACGTCAACTCCCGCTGGCTCGGCGGTATGCTCACCAACTTCGTGACCATCCGTTCTCGCGTTCAGCGCATGGAAGAGCTTGAGGCTATGGAGGCCGACGGTCGCATGGCTCTGCTTCCCAAGAAGGAACAGATTCTGCTGCACAAGGAACTTTCCAAGCTGCAGACCAACCTCAACGGCATCCGCAACATGAAGAAGACCCCGGACGCCATCTTTGTTATCGACACCAACCGCGAAGACATCGCTCTGCGCGAGGCTCATCGTCTGAACATCCCGGTTGTTGGCACGCTCGACACCAACTGCGATCCGGACGACGTCGAATATGGCATCCCTGCTAACGACGACGCTATCCGTTCGGTCAAGATGCTCGCTGAGTTCATCGCCGACGCTGTTGTCGCTGGTACCGGCACCTCTGTTTCCGCTGAGGAAATGGCTGCTCCGGCTGCCGAGGCTGCTCCTGCTGAAGCCGAAAAGGCCGAGGCTGCTGCTCCCGCTGCTGAATAGCGGAAGCTTAATTGGGTAGATGCGCCGCCGGTTGGCATGAATATGCACGCTGGCGGCGTTTTCAGGTTATAACGGTAGCGCACACGCGTTGCCGAAACGACGAAAGAAAGGACCTAACGTGGCTGCTATCACCGCTTCTATGGTCAAAGAACTCCGCGAAATGACCGACGCTGGCATGATGGAGTGCAAGAAGGCACTCGTCGAGGCTGACGGCGATATGGACAAGGCTGTTGACGTCCTGCGTACCCGTGGCCTGGCTGCTGCCGCTAAGAAGGCTGGCCGTGCTACCAACGAAGGCACGATCATGACCGTTGTCGCTGACGACGCTAAGTCTGCTGCCATCATCGAGCTTGACTGCGAGACTGACTTCGTAAGCTCCAATGAAAAGTACAAGGCTTGCGCTGAGAAAATCGCTCGTGCAACGCTGGCTGCTAAGGCTGCCGATGTTGAGGCTGCTAAGGCTGCTGACGCTGAGGGCGAAACTGTTGAAGCTGTTCTCACCGACGCTATTCACACCTTTGGCGAAAACATGCAGCTTCCCCGCGCTACCACTATCGAGGCTGGCGGCATTGCTTCCTACATTCATGGTGGCGGCAAAATCGGCGTGCTGGTGACCTTCGACGTCGAGGGCATCGATCCGGCTTCTGCTGAGTTCCAGGCTTATGGCCGCGACGTTGCTATGCAGGTTGCTGCTGCAAGCCCCGTTGCTGCTACTCGCGAGTCTGTTCCGGCCGACGTTGTCGAGCACGAAAAGGGCATCTACATGGCTCAGGCTGCTGAGTCTGGCAAGCCCGAGGCTATTCAGGAAAAGATGGCTACCGGCCGTCTCGAGAAGTTCTTCAAGGAGAACTGCCTCACCGAGCAGGCTTTCGTTAAGAACCCCGACCAGACTGTTCTGGCTTACACCGACGAGTGCGCCAAGAACATGGGCGGCACCATCAAGGTGACCGGCTTTACCCGCTGGGCTCTCGGCGAAAACTAATTTCGTACGAAGTTTGCTTCAAATAAGCTTTGCTTTCATCGTGAAGGCCCGCCAAGTGCGGGCCTTCGCTTTATAATGAGGCTTCGTGATAATTACGATACAGGGGGCTTTACATGGCTGAGTCTGAAATCATCGTCATAGAGGGCAACGGAACGCTTGCTGGCGAAGTTACGGTTTCTGGTGCAAAAAATTCCGCACTAAAGCTAATTGCTGCTGCGCTTTTAGGCCAAGGCCCAACCACTATTCATAATGTACCGCTTATCAGCGATATTGCTGTTATGTCCGAGGTGCTCAAGTGTCTGGGCGCTACTGTTGAGCGCACTGATCACACCATTCATATTGATACGGCTCCTGTTACTTCTTTTGAGACGCCGTATGAGTTGGTGTCGAAGATGCGCGCAAGCATTTCAGTCTTAGGGCCGCTTATCGGCCGCTTTGGCCAGGCTCGTGTGGCAATGCCCGGCGGTTGTCAAATTGGTGCTCGCAAAATTGATATGCACCTGGTTGGCCTTGAGGCTTTGGGCGTCGAATTTAGCGTCGATCATGGCTATCTGAATGCTTCTACACCTAATGGCTTGCATGGAGCCGAAGTTGCGCTCGATTTTCCTAGTGTTGGAGCAACTGAAAACTGCATGATGGCTGCCGTTACAGCAGCGGGCAAAACGGTTATCGAAAACGCTGCTCGTGAACCTGAGATTGTTGACTTAGCTAATATGCTCAATGAAATGGGCGCAAAAATCACTGGCGCTGGCTCTGCTTTTATCGAAATTGAAGGCGTGGCGCTTGATAGCCTGCATCCCTGCGAGCATACTACCTGCGGAGACCGCATTGAGGCCGGCACGTTCCTTGTTGGCGGCGCACTGTGCGGTGGTCCGGTTACGGTTCATGGCATTGACCCGTCATATTTGCGTATGGCAATCATGAAGCTTGAGGCTATGGGATGCTCTGTTGAAACCGGCGAAAATTGGATTCGCTGTTCACGCACTGGTGCTCTGCAGCCTACCGATATTCAAACCCTGCCACATCCTGGCTTTCCGACCGACCTGCAGGCCCAGTTTATGCTGCTGTGCAGCTTAGCCCATGGCACTTCAATGGTTACGGAAAACGTTTTCGAAAATCGCTTTATGTTTGCAAGCGAACTTGCTCGCATGGGTGCCGATATCGCCATTGAAGACCACCATGCCCTTGTGCGCGGTGTAAATGACTTGCAGGGCACTGATGTTTCTTCAACTGACCTGCGCGCTGGTGCTGCGCTTGTGTTGGCTGGCATTTTTGCTGAGGGTGAAACGCGTGTTCATAACATCAGGCACATCGACCGCGGCTATGAAGATTACTGTGGCAAGCTTTGCGCAATGGGCGCAAAGGTGTATCGCCGCGCGCTGTAGGAAAGTTGTTTGCTGCAATGCCAAACCGTCGCAACAACATTAATTCCGCTAGCGCCAAAAATACCTCACAACGTATGCGAAATGCCCAGCTTGGCCCGCAGTATCAAACACGTGCGCGCGGAGCGCACGCAAATGCGTCAAGCGTGAATTTTTCCAACAACCGCCGTTACCAGCAGGCCAAGCGCGGGTATGTCAACAATGTTATGTCCGGGGCTGCTGGCCCTTCTGCGCGTAGTGGCTATGCAGGCAGCCTTGATTTCG